>DBXU01000085.1 GCA_002310075.1 Bacteroidales bacterium UBA1204
GGAACTTGCCTTTCTTGTTGTAGTTGGAGTTGCGAAGAATATCAATGGCTTCGGTGTATGTCAGGCGCACAAACTCATGTTCAAGCACAAAGTGCAGTTTGCTGATGAGCTCCATGGATTTCTCCTCTTCTTTCTTACCCTTCTCTTCATCCTGCAAGCGCTTGCTGAGGAACTGGAGGTCGTCCATATTGTTGTCAAGAGCATATTGAATCAAGTATTTCAGCATTTCTTCGGCCAAATCCATGTTGTCATTAATGTCGTAGAAGGCCATTTCGGGCTCGATCATCCAGAATTCAGCCAAGTGGCGGGTGGTGTTGGAGTTCTCGGCACGGAAGGTAGGTCCGAATGTGTAAATCTTACCTAATGCGGTGGCGGCCAACTCGCCTTCTAGTTGACCCGACACGGTGAGGTTGGTTGACTTTCCAAAGAAGTCTTGCTTATAGTCTACGTTGCCTTGCTCGTCTCTGGGCGGGTTGTTGAGGTCGAGAGTGGTCACTTGGAACATTTCACCGGCACCTTCGGCGTCGGAGGCGGTGATTAATGGTGTGTGTACATTGTAGAAGCCTCTCTCGGTGAAGAACTTGTGGATGGCAAACACCATGGCATGACGCAAACGCATGACGGCACCAAACGTGTTGGTGCGAAAACGTAGATGGGCGATGTCGCGCAAAAATTCCAAGGAATGTTTCTTTGGTTGCAGAGGATATTCGTCAGGGTTGGCGGGGCCGAATAGTCCAATTTCCTTAACGGAGAGTTCAACGGCTTGGCCGCTACCCATTGAGGCAACCAAAACGCCCTTGGCCCATAAGGAGGCTCCAGCGTGCATTAATGCAAGTTTATCCTCGGGGATGACGTTTAAGTCTATGACCAATTGCAGGTTGTTGATGGTCGATCCGTCATTCAAAGCGATGAATGCCACGTTCTTGCTTCCACGTTTGTTACGCACCCATCCCATTACAGTAATTTCATTGTCAGATGCTTGCATTTGCAAGGCTTTCTTAATTTCCACTCTATTCATGTCTCTAATAATAATATGGTGCAAAGTAACAAAAAAAAATGCAAAGGTCAGCCAAAAAGAATGTATATTTGCAACTATGAACAACACAGCATTAATAGGTTGGTTTGCTGCCCCTCTCGTTCCGCTTCTTATTGCCGGTCCTTGCAGCGTTGAAAGTGAATCGCAAATCCTTGCCACGGCACGTACTTTATCTCAAATTCCTGAGGTTAAGTTGTTGCGTGGTGGCATTTGGAAACCACGTACACGTCCTGATGCTTTTGAGGGTAAGGGAGAAGAAGGCCTGTTTTGGCTCCGTGAAGCAAAACGTGAGACGGGTATGCCTGTTGCGACAGAGGTGGCTACTCCTGAGCATGTGGAATTGGCGTTGAAATATGAGGTCGATGCACTTTGGGTTGGGGCACGCACTGTGGTTAATCCGTTTTCGGTCCAGCAACTTGCCGATGCATTGAAAAATGTTGATATCCCAGTGTTCATTAAGAACCCGATTTCGCCCGACTTGAGACTGTGGATTGGAGCTTTCGAGCGTTTTCAGAAGGCAGGCGTGACACATTTGGCAGCCATCCATCGGGGTTTCTCTTATTATAAGGAGTCCCCGTATCGCAATTATCCTTTGTGGGAAATTCCCATCGAACTTACGCGGCGTTTGAACGTCCCACTCATCACCGACGTGAGTCATATCTGTGGCAACCGCGAGTTGCTTCAGGGTACAGCTCAAAAAGCCCTTGATCTTGCCACTGATGGATTGATGATAGAATGCCATATTAATCCTGATGAGGCCATGACTGACGCGAAGCAACAGATAACCCCCGATGAACTGAAGAGGCTGTTAGCCAGCTTGACTTTCCGCTCGAAACAGGTGTGCGGCGTGGAGCGTGATCTTGCTGGACTTCGAGGTGAGATTGACGATATTGACAGCGAATTGATTCAACTGTTGGCTCGACGCATGGAAGTGAGTGCACAGATTGGCGAATATAAGAAACAAAATAACGTCACTGTGGTGCAAATGGACCGTTGGAAGAAAATCCTTGCCGACCACGTGGCCGTTGGAGGCGACTTGGGCCTGCCTCCTGAATTAATTACGGCAGTTTTCGACGCCATTCATCAAGCTTCCATCGAACAGCAGAGCCGCATCTTGGAGGATTGAATTAATTAATAAGGTACAATTAATTTAATTGTAAATAGTCAGTTTCGTTCCATCAAACATGGTGTGGTACTGAATGAGTGGGTATACCACGACGCCATCAGTGGGGAAACTCGGGATCTTGTCGGGTGCGGCAACGATAATTTGTCCATTCAAGATATTGTAATAGGCATTGTTGCATCTGTCGACCACAAATGGGAAGTCGACGACAAGTCGCGTGGTGTTGCCCTGACTGTCGGTGCAGGCATCTGGAAAGTTGGGCGGGATTCGATCGTAAGCAAGGAACTCTGATTCGCTGTACCGGTATACGATGATACCACGGCTTGTACTTTCAACTTCTGAGGTGAGATAGATCCATCCGCTTGTGATGTTTAGCTCTTGGTATTGGAGTGTGTTTGGATATATAGTAAAGTTAATGTAGGCGTTAGGTGCATTGGGGTTGTTGGGAATGCCATCACAGCTCTGAAACGCTACTGCAGCAAGTAGTACGACTATGTATTTGAGGACGTGTTTCATCTTGGCAAAGAAACGTTTTTTTTCTCAATTCAGTATGTTTTTTGCTGAAAAATACTATTTTTGTACCAAAATCTAAGGATATGAGAAATAAGAATCGGATTGTCATATGTCTTTTGTGCCTTTTTTTGGTTTTGACTTCTTGCGCCTCGCAGAAGTCGAGGGCTATGAGGAAGGCTGAGCGGCAAATGGAAAAAGTGGAAAAGCAATCGAAAAAGAACTATGACAAGGCGAAATCGGCCCATTATAAACGACAGGCGAGGAAAACTAAAAGGATGATCAAAAGAGACAAGCGCCATGCGGAACGAATGCGACGGCGACAACGTTCCAATCCATTTTTCACGATGATCAACGATGAAAATGCCAGTTTATTAATTAATAAGGTGTAGTTTTTTCAAAATATCTTGAAAAAAACATCAAAAAAAGATGTTTTTATAAAATTCTTATTTATAGGTTGTTATGGATAAAATGTTTTTTTGTTGAAGAAAAATAAAATTAAAATCGATGTTTTTTCTTGCGTACTTCCAAATAAGGTTGTACTTTTGACGACTTTTAATGCACTAAATGAAGTAGTATTACATAAAATTACAAGGTATGTTTAAAAATTTACTAATGACCCTTGCCATAGTTTTGGCCACCTGCACGATGACCATGGCTCAAGCGCAAGGAAGACTCAAAGGCAAGATTACCGATGAAACTGGAGAAGCGGTGCCATTTGCGAACGTCATCGTTGAGAAAGGCGGAACGCAGGTTGGCGGTGCATCGTCCGATTTTGACGGTAATTATGACATCAACCCNNCCGATTCCTCCGGGAACGTATGACCTGAAGGCGAGCTGCATTGGCATGAACCCGTTCGTGTTGCGCGGATTGGTTATCCCTGCCAATAAGATCACCTACTACAACATCAAGATGGCCAGTGGCGCAATCAACTTGAATGAGGTCACTGTCATCGACTATGAAATCCCTTTGATCTCGAAGGATAACACCACATCAGGTGCATCCATCACCGCAGAGGAAATCTCTAAGCTGCCTAACCGTTCGGCAGAAGGTGTTGCATCCAGCGTTGGTGGCGTTTTCTCACAAGACGGTGAAGTCGGTTCAATCCGTGGTTCACGTGAAGGAGCTGTCTACTACATCGACGGTGTGAAGGTCATCGGTAGTGCAAGCGTACCTCAAGGTGCTATCGACCAAGTCGACGTCATCTTGGGTGGTACCCCCGCCATGTATGGTGACGCCATGGGTGGTATCATCAACATGACCACCAAGGGCCCAAGCCGTACTTGGGGTGGCGGTCTTGAAGTTGAGCAATCCGTTGAAGGCTACGGCCACACCCGTATCGGTGGTAGTTTGCAAGGCCCCCTTATCAAGAGCAGAAAGGACGACAAGGAAGCTCTGCTTGGTTTCTTCCTTGCTGCCGACTACAACTACAACAAGTATGGTAGCCTCTCCGCAACGGGTTTCTATCATGCTACTGACGAGTGGCAGGATTACATCGAGAAGAATCCTTTGCGTTTGTCAACCATGGGCTCTGGCTCCAATGTCACAGCTGCTTACACAATGGCCGACAATCTGGTTCACACAAAGCTTCTCAACAACTCCTCCAACCGTAACATCAACGTGACCGGTAACATCAACGTCCGTACAGGTTCCACGACCAACTTGACTTTGGGTGGTTCTCTTTATAGAAGCTACGGTCACTATTCAGGAGGCAGAAGCAATCATTATTTCAATACCGACAAGAACTACATCGGTAAGTCAGGCACCTATCGTGGCTATGTCCGTTTCTCACAGCGTTTCCCCTCGGATCCTGAGAGCACCTCGTTAATCTCTAACGTCTACTACAGCATCCAGGCCGACTATACGCATTACAAGTATGAATCGGGCGACCCCGACTTGTGGGATAACATCTTTGCCTATAGCAATATCGGTAAGTTCAGAACGTTGAGAGCTCCTAACTACGCTTTTGGTAGCGTTGAAGGTGTGGCTGTCGACGGTGACACCACCAACCTGATGAACTATAACAACGTGTGGGTCCTCGATAACTATTATGATACCCTCGTTCAGTTTGAAGCTTCCGACTTCAACCCATTGCTGGCTCAATACGTCCAAAACTATTATGATCTGTATGCTCCTTATGGCGCTTATGGCTATTTCAATAACATGGACTTTATCAGATTGAACAACGGTTTGGTGAATGGTTCTACTCCGAGTGCCGCCTATGGTTTGTATGCAGTGCCTGGCACAATTCAAACTTCTTATGGTAAACAAGTCAACGACCAGATCGCATTGAACGTCAATGGATCTATGACCATCGGAAGAGGCGACAATAGCCATGAGGTGAAGTTGGGCTTCCAATACGAGCAGCAGAACAACGCCGCCATGTCCTATTCATCTAACTATTGGTCTTTGATGCGTGACGTGACCAACTTCCACATCAGAGAACTTGATATGGCTCATCCATATGCTACCAGTTATGATGGCTTTGTGGATACAGTGATGTTCAACAGAATGTATGACGCTTCTACGCAATATACGTTTGACGCCAGATTGCGTCAGGCCATGGGTTTGCCTGTTAATGGTACCGAATGGATCCTCATCGACACCTATGACTTCAATGACAACACCATCCAATATTATGATGCTAACGGTAAATTGAGAACGGGTCGCGTGAATGGTGGCCTTGATCTTAGCATGTTTGCCGCCGATGAGCTTACTAGAGATGGTTCATTCTATGTGTACTATTATGGTTACACTTATGATGGCAATAGAAAATACGGTCTCACAGAACGTCCTACCTTGTCGGATTTCTTCACCGCTACTGATGACGATAATATTCTGACTCGTCCTATCGGTGCCCAACAGCCTATCTATATGGCTGGTTACATCCAAGACAAGTTCGCGTTCAAAGACCTTATCTTCAACATTGGTGTCCGTGTCGACCGTTTCGATGCTAACCAGGATGTGCTGGCCGATCCTTACATTCTGTTTGCCCACCACACTGTTGGCGACTTGAGAAAAGGCCTCATCCATCTCGATGACAACTCACCTGTTGTTATCCCTGACAACATCGGTGATGACTACGCCATCTACGTGAACAAGATTTCCGAGATGACGGAGGTCGTTGGTTATCGTAATGGAAACACTTGGTATAACGCCCTTGGCCGTGAAATTGCTGACCCGAGCGTCCTTGACATGGGTACGGGTGTTTCTCCTTGGATTCTTGACCAATACAAGGAAAAGGAAAATCAGAAAGTGGACATCAAGTCCTTTAAGGATTATGATCCCGCTTGGAGCATCATGCCTCGTATCTCCTTCTCCTTCCCGATTTCTGACGAAGCCTTGTTCTTCGCTCACTATGATGTGCTGACGCAACGTCCTTCCAGCGCTTTCTACTGCAGCCCGTTGTATTATCTGCACTTCAACGATATCTCAGGTACTGTGGCTAACCCGAACTTGAAGCCAGCTCAAACCATCGACTACGAACTCGGTTTCACGCAGAAGGTGACCAACACCTCTTCGTTGACCATCACGGCCTACTATCGTGAGCTTCGTAACATGATTCAGATGTACCGTTTCAATGGTGCATTCCCCAAGGCATATAACTCCTACAGCAACCTCGACTTTGGTACCGTCAAAGGTTTGACCGCCGAGTATGACCTGCGTAGAACCAAGAACGCCCGTGTGCGTGCCAGCTACACCCTGCAGTTCGCCAACAGCACCGGTGCTTCTACAAGTACTGCTAGCGCTCTTATCGCTGCAGGTGTGCCTAACCTGAGATCCACCTATCCGACCAATGCCGACCGTCGTCACGGCTTCAACCTCACGCTTGACTATCGTTATAGTGATGGTAAGAAGTATGATGGTCCTGTTATCAATCGTAAGAATGGTGGCGCTCCCATCCAGCTGCTTGCTAATACTGGTTTTGCTTTGACAGTACAAGGCGGTTCTGGTACTCCTTATACCGCTTCACGTACGGTTAGCTCCCCGATTTCTGGTGGTAGCAGCTTGTTGCAAGGTACTTATAATGGTTCCAGAATTCCAGCTTCCTTCAAGTTTGACCTTCGTGTCGACAAAGACTTCAAGTTCACTGTGGGTGGCAAGAAGGAAGGCACTACTGGTCGCGATGCTTTTGTGAACGTTTACCTGCAAATTCTGAATTTGCTCAATTCCAAGAACATCACATGGGTGTATCCCGCAACTGGTAATGCTAACGACGACGGTTATCTGTCAGCTCCTGAATGGCAACGTGAAATCCAAAGCCAGATTGACCCGATGGCATACATCCAAATGTATCAACTGTATGTCAATAATGGTGGCAACTATTCGACGCCTCGCCAAATCAGACTTGGTATGAGCATTAACTTCTAAATGCGAGATTAATTTAAATCGATAAATTTAAGTAAAATGAAGAATATAGTTCGATTATTATTGGCAGCGCTCTTAGTAGTTAGTGCTGTTATTCCTGGAAAGGCTGAAGCCTGCAAGAATGTCGACGGTGGCAAAGGCCAACGCGCCCAGACTGCAGCCGGTTGTTCTCCGTCTTCCGCTTTCGAGTGGTTGGACATTAACAACGTGAAAACGCGTATCAATGCTGGTGGTGACATGTGGTGGGACCTTCCTTCTGGAACAGGCTCCAAATACTATATCCCCGCCAACAGTGCTACTACCTCTCTGTTCGCTGGTTCCTTATGGATTGCCGGTGTCGACGTTAACCAGCAGCTGAAATGTGCTGCCATGCGTTTCCGTCAAGTTGGTAACGACTATTGGACTGGCCCTCTGACAGTTGATGGTAAAGCATCTATCACCGACGTAACCTGCGCCAAGTGGGACAAGATCTTCAAGATCACCCGCGCCGAGGTGGACGAGTTCCTCAGCAATTGCGATGAGAATGGTGTTCCGGATCCTAGCTATGAGATTCCTTCCATCATCAAGAATTGGCCTGCTACGCGTGCCGATGATGACCCGGAAAACATCGCTTATTATCTGGCTCCTTTCTATGATAAGGACGGTGATGGAGAATACAATCCCTCCAATGGTGACTACCCGTATTATGATATCGACAACGAACTCTGCCATACTAAGATTCCGACCATGGAAGAGGAAGTTCACGGTACCATGCACGGCTCCATCCTTGCTGACCAAGTGCTGAAGGGCGACCAAACTCTTTGGTGGATCTTTAACGATAAAGGTGCTTCTCACACCGAGTCCAAAGGTCAAGCCATTGGTATCGAAGTGCGTGCCCAAGCTTTTGCTTTCGCCACGAACGACGAAATCAACAACATGACATTCTACAGCTATGAAATCATCAACCGTTCCACCTATACCTTGACGGGTACTTACTTCTCACCTTGGACCGACGTTGACCTCGGTTATGGTTGGGACGACTATGTAGGTTGCGACGTCCAACGTGGTCTCGGTTATGGTTATAACGGTAAGGCCGTCGATGGTAGCGGTGAACCTGAAGCCTATGGTAACCAACCTCCCGCGTTGGGTATCGACTTCTTCCAAGGCCCTTACATGGATCCTGATGGTATCGACAATCCTAAGTATAGCTTTACCTATGTTACCGTTTTTGATCCTAATATTGGTGACTCTGTGCAAATTGCTGTTGACTCCGTCCAACTTCGTGACGAGAGTATTAATGGTGTGAACTTTGGTAACGGTATCGTTGACGATGAACGTTTCGGTATGCGTCGTTTCGTGTATCACAATAACGGTCAAGGCGACAACTGCGACCCTGATGAAGCTCCAGAGTATTATAACTACTTGCGTGGTATTTGGAAGAATGGTGCCAAGATGCGTTACGGTGGCAATGCTTATTCCGGTAGTGATGTGGTTGGCCCTGAATGCGACTTCATGTTCCCTGGCGACACCGACCCGCTGAACTGGGGTACCGGTGGTTTACAACCCAATGGTGGCTATAATGTTGACGGTAAGTATTGGACTGAAGAGCAGTGCCAAAACTCACCTGGTGACCGTCGTTTCATGCAGTCAGCAGGCCCCTTCACCCTGAAGCCGGGTGCTGTTAACTACATTACATTCGGTGTGCCGTGGGCTCGTGCTACCTCTGGTGGCGCTTGGGCCTCCGTCGAGTTGCTCCGCATTGTTGACGACAAGTGCCAAGCCTTGTTCGACAACTGCTTCAAAGTAATCGATGGTCCTAACGCTCCTGACCTGACCATCCGTGAACTCGATCAGCAACTGATCATCTATCTGTCGAATACTACACTTTCCAACAACTATAAGGAAGGTTATGTTGAACTCGACCCGGAAATTCCGGAGACCTATGTTGAGTCAGTTGAGGTTCTGTATGATTCTATCCATGCCACTTTGGACAATGGTAATGATACTACTTTCTTGGTTCCTATCAGCAATACTTCGGTCATGGCACACTATGACAGATACTATCGCTTTGAAGGTTACAAGGTTTATCAGTTAGCCGATGCTTCTGTGGGTGCTGATGAATTGGACAATACCGACAGAGCTCGTCTCGTTTTCCAGTGTGACCTTAAGAACAATGTTGGCCGTTTGATCAACTTCGACTATGATGAAAGTCTGCAGGCTAACGTTCCGCATTTGAAAGTTGATGGCGGTGATGCAGGTATCACACGAAGCTTTGTTATCACTGAAGACAAGTTTGCACAAGGCGACAACCCGACCCTCGTCAATAACAAGTCTTACTACTTTATGGCCGTTGCTTATGCTTATAACAACTATGCTCCTTATTCACAAGAGGACGCTGCTGGCCTTGTGGGCCAAAAGAAGCCTTATCTTGAAGGTAGAAAGAATATCCAGTGCTATACTGCTATTCCGCACAAGATTGTCAATGGCACTAAGTTGAATGCTCAATATGGTGACCAACCTTCCATCACTCGTCTTGTCGGTCAAGGTAACGGTGGTTGCGACTTGGAACTCACTCAAGCTTCTATTGACGAGATTTTGAGTAAGCCTATGGCTGATTTGGAAACCAACAAGTTTGGTAGCCCCAATTATCCTATTTGTTACCATCCCACTTTTGAAGCTGGACATGGCCCCATCACTGTGAAGGTTATCGACCCGCTGCAATTGGTGGATGCTGACTACGAATTGTATTTTGACACTTTGGTTCCTGTGTATACCCACAATGTGACAGGTAACAATGAAATCCGCGGTGACTCGGCCGTTCGTTTGGCTTCCCGTTGGGTCCTCAGGGATTTGGCAGGTGGTGAACCCATGTACAGCGACACTACCACACTGTTTGGTGGTGAGCAGGTGTTCCTGGATCGCGGTATCTCTGTGACCATTAACCAGCCTTACGACATCGGTCGTATCGAAGTAGGTGAATACTTTGACGATTCTCAAAACGACGGTCCCGATCCGGAAGACTGGCATAAGTATGAAACAGTAGTCGCTCCCAACAATGGTATGATTACCTCTTCCATGGAATTCCAGGATCCTACCAGCCCATGGATGGATGGTATCCGCGATAAGGATATTCCTGGCTCTGTGCTCAACTGGATTCGTGCTGGTAACTATTCTTCAAAGGATGATCCTTCCTCCAATGACTATCAGTGCTCTGCTGCCTCGACAGAGAATGCTAACAAGCCTTGGGACCCGAATGGCGATTACGAGAAGATTGCCAACGGCACTTGGGCTCCTTATATCCTTTGCTCTTACTCCACGCAAGGCGGTTCCAAGAATCCTGGTCCTGCATACAATGATAACTCAAAGGATAATGGTAGATATTTCGCTTCAACCAGTAGCGTTGATATTGTGTTGACTTCCGATAAGTCGAAGTGGTCACGTTGCCCTGTTATTGAGATGTGCATGGATAAGAGACTCTCTGAGGGTGGCGCTGATAGATTCTTCCTCCGTAAGCATGCTTCTGTTGACAAGGATGGTAATTTCTTGGAGGGTGATTTCTCTCAAATGGAAGCTAGCGACAATCCCGATGATCCTAACTTCATCGCCGCTCAAGGTATGGGTTGGTTCCCGGGTTATGCAATCGATGTTGAGACGGGTTGCCGTTTGAACATTGCTTTCGGTGAAGACTCGTATCTTGAAGACCTCAACGGTCGCGACATGATCTTTAACCCTGCCAAGTTGATGAAGACTACTGTGGCTGGCGACAATGGTGAGTATTCCCAATTGTTAGACCCTGCTGTCATCCGTAAGTATGGCTCCGACGATGAAGCCGTGTTTGGTGGTAAGCACTTCGTCTATATCTGGCGTATGGACTCTATCCAAATGATCGCCTCTGCTCCTTATAAGGATGTGAAGAACTATGCTTATGACGGTGGTAAACTGTTGTACAACACGTTGAATTACATCCAGAATGCTCCTTCGAATGCTCAGACGAACATGAATATCAACTTCTACAAACTTGCCATGTGGGTTGGTATGCCTATGGGTATTGAAGGCACAGAATGGCTGCAGGAAGGCAATGATTGCCGCATCCGTATCCGTGTTGCGAAACCTTACAATGCTGGCTATGCTCCTATGGAGTTGAAGGAAAAGAATGATGATCTTATGATCAATAATCTGAATCCTAAGTATACGTTCAGCATTAAGGGTTTGACACCTACCATGAATGAACCTGAAAAGACTGAAAGCGACCTCAATCTGATCACTATCGTTCCTAACCCCTACTATGCTTACTCAGCATATGAAGGAAATGCACTGACCAACAGAGTCAGAATTACGAACCTGCCTGAGAAGTGCGTGGTTACGATTTACACCCTCAGTGGCACTAAGGTACGTCAGTTCAAGAAGGACAACAGCGATCCTTATATCGAATGGGATCTCACCAACTTCGCGAATACGCCTGTGGCCAGTGGCTTCTATCTGATCCATGTCAAAGACTACACGAGCGGTGGCGAAAGAGTAATCAAGTTCTTCGGAGCTATGCGTAAAGTTGACCTGAACACCTTCTAAATTGAATGTAATTGCTAACCCTTAAAATCACATTATCATGAAGAAATCATTTAGATATATAGTTTTGAGCCTCGTGTTCTTATTGGGAATGAGTGCTCCACAAGCATTTGCAGGAAATAAGGACCGTTCAGGCCAAGCAGGCGCTGCCGAATTGTTGATCAACCCTTGGGCTGCTTCCTCGGGTTGGGGCAATGCAGGCATGTCGTTTGTGCATGGCGTCGAGGCCCTTTATGGCAACGTGGCTGGTATCACGGCTTGCAATAGACTCGACTTGAACTTCACCCACACCAGCTGGCTGGTGGGCAACGACTCCGATCTTGGCATCGCTGCTTTCGGTTTGCTGGCCCGTGTCGGTGAATCAAGCGTTTTGGGCGTGTCTATGACGAACTTCAGCCTCGGCGAGATTCCGATCACTACAACTGAGAGCCCCGATGGTGGTCTTGGTACTTACAAACCTAATTTGATGAACATCAACTTGGCTTTTGCCAAGGCTTTCTCCAACAGCATCAGTGGTGGTTTCAACTTGAAGATCATCAGCGAGTCCATTAAGGATATGGGTGCCGTTGGTGTTGCCCTTGATGCTGGTATCCAGTATGTGACTGGTCCTTTCGAGAATGTTCACTTCGGTATTACACTGAAGAACATTGGACCTACCATGAAGTTCTCGGGTGACGGTCTCTCGTTCAGAGCATTTCTCGTTCAAGGTAGCCAACAACAGTTCACTGTCGTTCAACGCGCCGATGAATTCGAACTTCCCACTCAGTTGAGCATTGCTGCTGCTTACGACTTCATCTTGGGTGAAACTTCCAAGTTGACTGTTGCCGGCAATTTCTGCTCGAATTCATTCACCAACGACCAGGTTACCCTCGGTCTCCAATACGGTTGGAAGGACATCCTTCTGATCCGTGCCGGCTATACCTATGAAAACGGTATCTGGTCTAAAGGTGGCATTGAAGACAGCAATGATTGCATGAATATTAATAGAGGTTTAAGCGCTGGCTGCTCCATCCAAGTTCCCCTCTCGAAGGATGAAAATGGTATGAAGCTCGCTGTCGACTATTCCTACAGAGACACTTATACCTTTAAAGGTACGCACAGTGTCGGTGCAAGAATTATTTTCTAATACTGGTCGCTGTATTGAAATAATTTAGTATTTTTGCAGTCGCAAACCAAAAGAAGACCCTTATTTCGGTAAGGGTCTCTTTTTTGCAATTTGTTTTGAAATAATTAAAGTTCTTACTATGTCAGAAATCAAATACTTTACCCCTGAAGGGTTGCAGAAACTCAAAGACGAACTGGACGACCTGATACTTCGTGAGCGTCCTCGCATTGTTCAAGCCATTCAAGAAGCCCGCGATAAAGGCGATTTGTCGGAGAATGCAGAATATGATGCTGCTAAAGAAGCCCAAGGCTTGCTTGAGGCTAAAATCGCAGAGCTCCAGGATCTCATCTTCAATGCTCGCATTCTTGATGAATCCAAAATGGACAACTCTAAGGTGTTGCTATACTCGACTGTGAAGATTAAAAATGTTAAGTCGGGTATGATGATGTCTTATGCCATCGTCCCCGAGAAGGAAGCTAACTTCAAGGAAGGTAAACTCTCCATCAACTCACCCATTGGCCAAGGTTTGCTTGGCAAGCAAGTGGGTGACATTGCGGAGATTCAGGTGCCTGCTGGTAAAGTTCAGTTTGAAATAATCGAAATCACCCGTTAATCCCTTTCGTTATGGCTACCATTTTTTCAAGAATCGTAAAAGGAGAGATTCCTTGCTATAAGATTGCTGAGGACGAGTGTTTTTTCGCTTTTATGGATATCAACCCAGTTGCCATTGGGCATACGCTGGTGATTCCCAAACGCGAGGACGACTACATCTTTAACCTTGATGACGATGAAATAGGCGCCATGATGGTATTTGCAAAAAAGATAGCCAAGGCTCTTGAGAAGGCTGTTCCATGCAAACGCATAGGAGTGGCCGTTATAGGCTTGGAAGTGCCTCATGCCCACATCCATCTGATTCCAATTTCGCAAGAAGGCGATATGGATTTCAAGAAAGAGCATGTGCATATGAGCGAAGAGGAGTTCCGCGAGGTGCAGAAACGCATAGTGGAACAGCTTTAAAGAGGAGTTTTCATTTCTTAATTGTAGAGACGGCGTACACGCCGTCTCTACTTTTTTATTACCTTTGCGCAAAATACCGACATGATGAAAAGAATCACCTTATTATTGTTAGTCCTAGGTTTCGTATTAGGCGCATCTGCCCAGGATTTTGATTTTCCATGTGGTAACCTTAACTACAAACCCGAGGTTCAAACCGTGCTTCTCTTTGCTGACGACAACCCTTTGAGCGATCCTATCATTCCATTGGATGACATGCTGGGCCGACTTACCCTTTCCTTCGACATTATCGATGGCCAAGGAGAGGTGCTTAATTATACTTTTATCCATTGTAGTCACGATTGGCATCCTACCGATATTCAACGTATCCAATATGCTTCTGGATTTGAATCAGATCGGCTGGACAATTATAACTTCTCGCGCAACACCTTGATAGAGTATGCCAACTACCAACTCAGATTTCCTAACGAGGACATGATGCCGCTAGTCTCAGGCAACTACCTGCTCATTGTTTATGGGGATGACCTGAATGACCTATACTTTACCCGTCGTTTCATGGTTGTTGATGAGAAAGCCCACGTCGGCGTGACTGTGCCTCGCTATCCCGATGATTTGGCTTTGACAGACACGCATCAACAGCTTAATATTAAAGTGAGCATGAACGACTACCTTTCAGGAACTCTGCAGCAATATAGTTTTTTGACCATTCGTCAGAACGGGCGTTGGGATAACGCTGCTGAAGGCCTGAAACCTACATATGTTTATCCAGACTACATTTCCTTTGAGCACCATCCACAGACTGTCTTTGAGGCCACCAACCAATATAGGCGCTTTAATACTAGTAATTTTTATTTCCAATCGGAGAATTTGGCCCATATACGCCAAACCGACGTGTCATTCGAAATTGATATTGCCACCTGTGAATCAAGGGCTCGGAAAGCCTATGCGACCTATGAGGACATTCATGGGGAAAAGTTTGTTTATGTCGAAAATGAGAATTTGGACAACTTCACGGAGGCCGACTATTGTCGAGTCAATTTTTTCTATAAAAGTGAAACCCCAATGGATGGTAACGACCTTTATCTATTAGGGGCACTCAATGATTGGCGTTTCGACGTGAATAATAAAATGGAATACAATTACCAGTTGCGCGGCTATACGTGTTCTATGATGCTCAAACAGGGATATTACAACTTTATGTTTGCCACTGTCGATCGAAAAACAGGAGAAGTAAGGACTGATTTGACAGCTGGTAACCATTGGGAAACCAATAATTTATACAAATTGTATTTCTATTATTATAACGCCACTAAGGGTTATGACGAACTGATTGGCTATACCACGGTCAACTCGCATTGATATGTCTTCGGAGCGTCTCACATTATTTGCGGAAATCCTGCTGCCCATCCCGGTACCTGGAACCTTTACCTATCGTGTTCCTTTTGCCTTAAACGATCAGGTGCGTGTGGGACAGAGGGCTGTGGTTCAGTTCGGTAAGACCAAGGTCATGTCAGGATTGATTGTCAGTCTGACCGAGGAAGTGCCTTCTGTGGAGGTCAAGTTTCTTACTGATTTGATTGACGACCAACCCTTGGTTAATGATAGGCAGTTGGCATTTTGGGGATGGGTAAGTGCTTATTATATGTGTTACCTTGGTGAGGTAATGCAGGCAGCCTTGCCCTCAGCGCTTAAACTTAGCAGCGAGACTACTGTGACGCTATCACCTGATTTTGTTTTGGATTCCATGGCTTTGAACGACTTCGAGTATCTCATCGTGGAAGCATTGCAGGTGAAGCCTAAAATCACTGTCAGCGAAGTCAGTAAAATCATCGGATTCAAAAAAGTGATGCCATTGGTTCATTCCATGATGGAGAAAGGCATATTGATCATGGAGGAAGAACTAAACGAGAAGTATAAGGCCAAGTACGAGCGTTTTGTTCGACTTTGTGCCGTTTATCGTGACGACAACAAGCTTCAAGAATTGATGGATCAACTGACCAAACGTGCCTATAAGCAGTTGGAAGTGCTACTTGCTTTTATTACTCTTGGTGGCAATGCCGACACAGACATCATGGCTAAGGACTTGCTGCAAAAGGCCAATGCTTCCTCTGCAATATTGAAAGCCATGGCGGAAAAAGGTGTTTTTGAGATGTATGAGCGCAAGGTCAGTCGGCTTAAGGATTTCAAAGTGCAAACAGACGTTGACAGCATACAACTTACCGATGCACAACAGAAAGCATACGGTGAAATCAAAAAAGGTTTCGAGGATAACAAACCTGTGTTGCTTCACGGTGTGACCTCAAGTGGTAAGACTGCCATTTACATTAAACTCATCAAAGAAGCCATCGATCAAGGAAAGCAGGTCCTTTATTTATTGCCAGAGATTGCCCTTACAGCTCAGATAATCAATCGTCTGAAAGAGTATTTTGGCGACAAATTAGGTGTGTATCATTCTCGTTATGGCGCCAATGAGCGGGTAGAAGTTTGGGAGCAGGTCCGCGATTTCGACCAGACTCAGTCGCAGCGACATCAAATCATCATAGGATCCCGCTCAGCCATATTCTTGCCTTATTCCGATATTGGTCTTGTAATCGTTGATGAGGAGCACGATAGCAGTTTTAAGCAAATGGATCCTGCTCCGCGCTACAATGCGCGTGATGCTGCCATCGTGTTGGCCGCTATGCACAAGGCCAACATTGTGTTGGGTTCCGCTACGCCGTCGTACGAAAGCTATTACAATGCCTTGAATGGTCGTTATCACTTGGTGGAGATCACCGAGCGTTTTGGTGGTGTGCAGATGCCAGAAATCATACTGAGCGATATGCGCGTGGAGCGACGTCGCAAGACCATGAAGGCCGACTTCGGCAGCGCTCTACTCGACGCCATGATAGAGACCTTCGAAGAGCACAATCAAACTATTTTGTTCCAAAACCGTCGTGGTTTTTCGTTGCGTCTGGAATGCGAGGAATGCCATCATGTGCCTCAATGCATCAATTGTGATGTGAGTCTGATCTACCACAAGAGCCAAAACGTATTGCGTTGCCATTATTGCGGCTATACTGCCAGTGTGCCTGCCGAATGCCCGGTTTGTCATAGCCCCAATATTCGTATGCATGGTTTTGGTACGGAGAAGATAGAAGAGGACCTGAAACTTGTTATGCCCGATGCTAAAGTCGCCAGACTTGACCTTGATACCACTCGTTCAAAAAATGATTATCAAAGTATTCTCGAAGCTTTCCAAGATCATGAGACAAATATTCTTGTAGGTACTCAAATGGTTACCAAGGGTTTGGATTTTGACTCAGTGAAAGTGGTTGGCATCTTGAATGCCGACAACATGCTTTCCTATCCTGATTTTCGTGCGCACGAACGAAGTTTTCAGTTGATGGCGCAGGTAGCAGGACGCTCGGGGCGTAAGGGCAAACAGGGGAAAGTCATCATTCAAACATATGAACCGGCGCATCCCGTTCTCCAAGACGTGTTACGCAATGATTTTCGCAGTCTTTATGAAAAACAAATGGTCATTAGGAGTCAATTTGGCTATCCCCCGTTTTATCGGCTTGTTTTGATCCGTTTAAAGCATAAGGACTATCAAAAACTCAATCCTGCTGCTGCTGAAATGGCTTCGTTGCTACGCCCTATTTTCAAGCAAGACCTGCTTGGGCCGGAGTACCCAGTTGTTTCAAGGATAAAGAATATGTATATCAAACAAATGATGGTGAAATTCAGAAGGGAATACAATGCCCAAAAGGTTAAGGAGTTGATTGCGCAGCAGATTCGGGTATTTCAGCAGGATCCTGAATACAAGACGGTTCAAGTACAGGTCGATGTGGATCCTATGTAGCATTTCTTTTTGCTGCTTGGATTGGACGGTTAGGAAATTATTGTCCAACAAATCCATGGTGTTATTGTCCTAAAAGAACTATTTTTGCATTTTATTTGAGCAGAAATAGTTTATGAAGAAATACATACTTTTTGCATTGGTAGTGGTGCTCTTTGCCCAGACTTCATTCGCCGCCATTACTGTGAAAGGTCGTGTGTTTGACAACGCGACAGGTCATCCCATGGAGTATGCTACGGTGCGTGCCTGTGTCCTTCCAGATTCCACTTTTGTTTCGGGTTGCATCACCGATCCTTCGGGTGCTTTCTCTCTTCCATTGGAAAAAGGGCGTTATGCCCTCGAGGTTCAATACATGGGCTATATTACAAAATATAAGAATGTCAATTTGGATGGTACAAAGAGCATGGTTGATGTGGGCAGAATCAATCTTTCGCCTGACAATCGAATGCTTGCTGAGGTAGATGTGGTGGCCGAAAAGAGCACATATGAAATGACTCTCGACAAACGGGTTTTCAACGTGGGTAAGGATGTAAGCAACACGGCGGGAAATGCTATTGAAGTGTTGGAAAACATCCCAGCGGTCTCTGTTGATGTGGAAGGTAATGTGAGTTTGAGAGGCGATGATGGAGTGCGTATCCTCATTGATGGCAAGGAATCGGGTCTCTCTGGTATGAGCACTCAGGATGCCTTACGTACCTTGCAAGGTGACATGATTGAGCGCATTGAGGTTATAACGAACCCTTCGGTGCGATATGATGCTGAAGGGTCGGCAGGCATCATTAATATCATTTTGAAGAAAGACAAACGCCAAGGCTTCAACGGTGCAATCAATATCAGAGGAGGCTATCCTTGGATGTATGGCGCAAGCCTCTCGGGAAACTATCGCTTGAAACGTTGGAACTTCTTTGGAAGCTATGGTTTCAACAACCGCCATAATATAGGAGGCGGAGTCAATAAGACCAAACGCTTCAGTAATGTCATTGATGGTGATACCCTTTTCACTCAACTCACTGACCAGACCACGGAGCGTAGGATGAACCGAATGGGTCATAACGTGCGTGTGGGTGCCGACTATTACATTACTGACCGTGACATCGTGAGTGCTGCATTCGTTTACCGTTACGGCAAGTTGGAGACGCATCCAGTGGTGCGTTATTCCGACGTGTATCCGATTTGGGATTCGACGTCATACGATGTGCGTGCTGAGGACTATTGGGAGCACGACCCGATGTATGAGGTCACTTTGGACTACGACAAGACCTTTGAACGCAAAGGTCGTAGCTTGAAAGCCAATGTGCGCTTCTTCACCAATTCCGAGAATGCAGGTTCTGACATTAACGAGTCGCTCTATCCTAATTCGGATGCGCAGCAGGCTTTGTGGACCATTTATCAAAAGACGGGTAACGACCAACGCATGCGCAACCTGCAGGCCAGCATCGACTATGTGCATCCCTTCCTCACCAAGGCGCAGTGGGAGATTGGTGCGAAATACACCAACCGCAATATTTTGAGTAACGATAGTGTATGGCAGAAAGAAGGTGATGTTTGGGAACCTTTGGTCAACTATTGTTATGACTACGAATACAACGAACAGGTTGCTGCGCTATACACCAGCCTCGGTAACGATTGGGGACGTTGGTCGGGGCAGGTGGGCTTGCGTGCCGAGATGACCGACATCATGACCAATCTTAAAGGCTATGCCCACGATGGCACCGATTCCATCAATGGTGGCAAACCGTATTTCGACTTCTTCCCGAGTGCCCACATCAACTATTCGGTGAACGAGTTCAACCAGTTTCAGGTGAGCTACACGCGCCGTATCCGCCGTCCCGGCTTTTGGCAGATGAGCCCGTTCCGTTCCTACAACGACAACCGTAACATACGACTAGGCAACCCTGCCTTGACGCCGACTTATATGGACAGCTATGAACTTGGTTACATACACTTTTGGGACAAGGCCAGCTTCAACTTCACGACCTATTATCGTCATGGCACCAACATGATCCGTCATTACACCTACGAAGATAATGGCGTGTTCTATAGCATGCCCATCAACTTCGGCAAGGCCGACGACTTCGGCGTGGAGGTGGTTGCCCAAGGTCAGATGACGAAATGGTGGAACCTTAACGGCAACGTCAATTTCTTCCGTTCCCAGTTCAAAGGCACAATCAATGACAAGGTCTTTGACGATGCCACTTGGATGCTTTTCGGGCGCGCCGTGTCAAAGTTTAAGGTGAGCAACTGGTTCGACCTACAACTGACTGCCCATGTCATGGGCCCTCACAAAGAGCCCTTGGGAATGAGAAAAGGCAATTGGTGGGTTGATTTGGCAGTGAGTAAAGAGGTTTTGAAAGGCAATGGCACCATAACATTCAATGTGCGCGACCTCTTCAACTCTCGCAGTATGGGTGGCGAATCGTGGGGCGATGGCTTCTGGCAATATAACACCAGCACATGGAACCGTCGTTCGTTCTCACTCAATTTCAATTATCGCATCAATCAGCAAAACATCAAACGTAACCGGCCCGAAGAAGGCGGCGGTGATGATGACGGAGGCGAAGATCAGCAGTCTGACGAGACCTATTAATTTTTTTGTTGATTTATATGCGGGTTTGTGACAAAGAATCCCGATAAAAACTCTATCTTTGCCGTATCGTTTTATGCATAAAACTTTGCGCTTATGATATGTTTTTTCCAATCTGATAATCAGAGGGTTATCGCTGTTGATTCCAAATCCGAGCTTTCAGGGGAAACCATTTCCAAACTCACTTGGCTTTTCGGGAATGCCGAAAGAATCGAAAAAGACATAGTGAAAGGCCACTTTGTCGGTCCACGTCGTGAGATGATTACGCCATGGAGCACCAATGCCGTCGAGATCACCCAAAACATGGGCATCAAGGGCATCGTTCGCATCGAGGAGTTCCAAAGAGTGGAGTCGAAGAAGGCCCCCTACGATCCGATGTTGCAAAACCGCTACGAGAATCTCGACCAGAAGGTGTTCTCCGTCGACCGCAAGCCCGAGCCGCTGAAATACATCGACGACATCGAGGCCTACAACCAGCAGGAAGGTCTGGCATTGAGCAGCGAGGAGATGGACTACTTGAAAGGCATATCTGCAAAGATTGGACGAAAACTGACCGACAGTGAGGTGTATGGCTTTGCCCAGGTCAACTCCGAACACTGCCGCCACAAGATCTTCAACGGCACCTTCGTGATCGACGGCAAAACGATGCCCAACACGCTCTTTGCCCTTATCAAGAAGACCTCGAAGATGAACCCCAACCGCCTCGTGTCGGCCTACAAGGACAACGTGGCTTTCATCCTCGGTCCCAAGGTGGAGCAGTTCGCTCCCGCTGAGCCCAACAAGCCTTCGGCCTTTCAAATCAAACCTATCGAGACGGTGATTTCGCTGAAAGCCGAGACGCACAACTTCCCGACCACCGTGGAGCCCTTCAATGGTGCTGCAACTGGCAGCGGCGGTGAAATCCGCGACCGTTTGGCTGGTGGTCAAGGCAGCTTGCCACTTGCTGGAACTGCTGTCTATATGACTTCTTATCCCCGTACAGAGCAAGGACGTGAGTGGGAGAAGGACATCGAACCGCGCCAATGGCTCTATCAGACGCCCGAGGAAATCCTCATCAAGGCCTCCAACGGTGCCTCCGACTTTGGCAACAAGTTTGGCCAGCCCCTCATCAACGGTAGCTTGCTGACTTTCGAGCATAGTGAGAAAGAAGTCTTGGGATACGATAAAGTCATCATGTTAGCAGGCGGCATCGGCTTCGCCAAGGTAAAGGATGCCAAGAAATTGGAACCTGAGGAAGGTGATGTCATCATTGTGTTGGGCGGCGACAACTACCGCATCGGTATGGGAGGTGGCGCTGTGTCAAGCGTTGATACAGGACAATACAGCAATGCTATTGAACTGAATGCCGTGCAACGTGCCAATCCTGAGATGCAGAAGCGTGTGAGTAATGTCATTCGTGCCATGGCCGAGAGCGACCACAATCCCATCCGTAGTATCCACGACCACGGTGCGGGCGGTCACCTCAATTGCCTCAGCGAACTTATCGAGGACGCGGGCGGTGTGGTTTATGTTGACAACCTGCCTGTCGGCGACCCGACCCTTTCCGACAAGGAAATCATCGGTAATGAATCGCAGGAGCGTATGGGTCTCTTGGTCAACAAGAAAGACAAGGACATCATCAAGGAAACTGCCGAACGTGAGCGCGCCCCGTATTACGAGGTGGGTGAGGTGACTGGCGACGAACGCCTGCGTTTCGTTCGCAAGAAAGGCAAGGCTCCTATCGACTTGGCCATTTCTGATTTCTTCGGGAGCGCTCCCAAGACGATTTTGCACGACAAGACGAAGCCCTATCATTTCAAGAAGATCAGCTATACCAAACGCGACATACACAAATACCTCAACAACGTGCTCCAAATGGAAGCCGTTGCTTGTAAGGATTGGCTCACTAACAAGGTAGACCGTTCCGTGACAGGCCGTGTGGCCCAGCAGCAGTGTGTGGGTGAGATCCAGTTACCTTTGAGCGACCTGGGCATCAGCGCATTGGACTACAACGGGAAACGTGGCATCGCCACGGCCTTGGGTCATGCCCCGGTTGCGGGCCTCATCGACCCGGCCGCCGCTTCTCGTCTCTCTGTCTCCGAGGCCTTGACCAACATCCTATGGGCTCCTATCGAAGGCAACCTCGAAGGTGTGTCGCTGAGTGCCAACTGGATGTGGCCTGCCAAGCAGGAAGGTGAGACGGCTCGGCTGTATGAGGCTGTGAAAGGTTTGAGCGACTTTTGTGTGGCTTTGGGTGTTAATGTGCCAACGGGTAAGGACTCCCTCTCTATGACACAGAAATATCCTAACGGTGAAAAGGTGGTCGCTCCAGGAACGGTCATCGTTTCCGCTGCAGGAGAAGTGTCCAATATACGACAAGTCGTTCGTCCAGTGATGAAGGCTGATGAAAACACGGAGTTGCTTTATATCGATTTTTCTAAAGACGGCTTTGAACTGGGCGGTAGTAGTTTTGCCCAATCAATTGGCGCCATCGGTCAGGCTGTGCCTGACGTAAAGAGCGTCGCTTATTTCAAGAAATGCTTTAATGCCGTCCAAAAGCTGATTGAAGGCGATTTGGTTCTTGCAGGTCATGATGTCTCGGCTGGTGGTATGATCACCACTCTGCTGGAGATGAATTTTGCCAATACCATGTACGGCATGAACATCGATTTCAAGTCGTTCGATAAGGAAGACTTGATGGCCGTGCTTTTCTGCGAGAAACCTTCTGTCGTGATACAAGTCTCCAATGACGGCATCGCTAGACGCATGCTCAGGGAGTTGGGTGTCAACTATAAGGTGATAGGAAAGCCTACTGCCAAACGCCAACTGACCATTACCCAAAATGGCCATAATTATGTTTTTGACATTGACCAGTTACGCGATACTTGGTACAAGTCATCATATCTTCTCGACCGCAAGCAGAGTGGCGAACGTAAGGCAATGGAACGTTTCATGAACTATAAGAAACAGTATTTGCATTATAGTTTTGGACGTAGCTTTACTGGTAAGGCTTCCAGCATGGGTGTTGATCTTCATCGTCGGAAGCCCTCAGGCATCAATGCTGCCATCATCCGTGAAAAAGGTTGCCAATGCGATCGCGAAATGGCATATGCACTATATCTTGCTGGGTTCGATGTAAAAGATGTCACGATGACAGACCTTGCCACTGGTCGTGAAGACCTCAAGGATGTGAATATGATTGCCTTTGTTGGTGGTTTCTCTAACTCCGACGTTTTGGGATCTGCTAAAGGTTGGGCTGGTGCTTTCCTCTATAACAAGAAGGCTAAGAAGGCTCTTGACGATTTCTATGCTCGCGAAGACACCTTAAGCCTTGGCGTGTGCAATGGCTGCCAACTGATGATGGAACTTGGCCTGCTTTATCCTGACCATGAAGAACATCCCGTGATGATGCACAACGACTCGCGTAAGTTTGAATCAAGCTTCCTGAATGTGGAGATAGCCCAAAACGAGAGCGTAATGCTCAAGTCGTTGTCGGGTCGCCGTCTTGGCGTATGGATTGCCCATGGTGAGGGCCGTTTCTATTTCCCCTGCTATCGTGATCAATACAAGATCGTGATGACTTACGGTCAGGACGAGTATCCAGGCAACCCGAATGGCAGTGACTGGTCGACAGCAGGCATTTGTTCCAACGACGGTCGTCATCTCGCCATGATGCCGCACCTTGAGCGTGCCTTCTTGCCTTGGCAATGGGCCTTCTATCCGGAAGAACGCAAAAACGATGAGGTGTCGCCATGGATGGAAGCTTTCGTGAATGCAAGGAAATGGGTGGAAGAGCATAAGAAGTAAGGCCATGCCAAAAGACAAAATCAACAAAACCAACGCCTGCCGTATCCTCGACCAGAAAAAGGTCGTCTATGAGTTGGTTCCATACGAGGTGGATGAAGAAGACCTCGGAGCACAACATATTGCCGAGCAATTGGGTGAGGACATTGATCAGGTGTTTAAAACCTTGGTACTAAAAGGCGACAAGATTGGTTATTTTGTCTGCGTCATTCCTGGTAACGATGAGCTTGACCTGAAAAAGACCGCCAAAGCTACAGGCAACAAAAGCTGCGATCTTATCCCCATGAAAGAGTTGCTGCCATTGACAGGCTATATTCGTGGTGGATGCTCGCCAGTGGGCATGAAAAAGCAATTCCCGACATTTATCCATGAGACTTCGGAACTTTTTGATTATATTTATGTTAGTGCCGGTGTTAGGGGCCTCCAGTTCAAACTTGATCCGCGAGATTTGATTCAGGTGGTCAACATGACGGTTGCGGATTTGATTCAATGAATATTAATTACTATATTTGCAGGTTGTATTCTGCAAATATGGTAATTATGAAAAAAATTCTTCTTGGTATTATCGTACTGATAATCGGTGCTGTATCACTTGAGGCACGACCGGTCGATCGTTTTGTTGCCTTTTCGGTAGCCCAGAAATATGCCATTGCTCAATTTGCTATGGAGCGTGTTACGCCCGAACTGGTATATATGGGAGAGGATGAGGCATTTTACGTTTATAATGTTGGTGCCAGTGCGTTTGTAATCATAGCTGGCGACGATGCCCATCGTCCCATCATCGGTTATTCCGAAACGTCATCTTTTGATGCAACCAACATTCCTCCGGCATTGTCCTATTACTTGGATGGCGTGGCAGAGTGTATTCATCAGTTGCACCATGCTGTTGCGACTCCTGATGTGGCTGCTGAATGGGCTTCAGTGCTCGAGCATGGCAGACTCATTTCGCGCCATGGTGGCCGCGGTACTGGCTATTATTGTCAGACCCAATGGGATCAAACCTATCCCTATAATTATTGCTGCCCAGATGACCCCAATGGGTCGGGAGGCCATGCCATTGTGGGTTGTTTGGCCACAGCCATGTCGCAACTGATGCGCTTTTGGGCCAGCCCTTCCCAAGGTATCGGCAGTCATTGCTACTTCCATGAGGATTACGGCCAGATTTGTGCTGACTTTGGCAACACTACATATGATTGGGATAACATGCCCAACAAGTTGAGTGACAACTCCACAGAGGCTGAGAAATTGGCTACTGGAACGTTGTGTTTTCATTGTGGTGTTACAATAGATATGGGTTATGGCCCTGATGGCAGTGGTGGCGCTTCGGGCCCTATTCCCGGTGTTATGCATACCTATTTCAACTATAGTGATGCCATCGTGCAACTCCGTCGTGATGATTTTGAAACTGAGACATGGAAAGCCATGGTGCGCGAGCAATTCGATATGGGATGGCCAATGTATTATGGTGGTTGTCAAGATGGCGGTTGCCACGCTTTTGTATGTGATGGCTACGACGACTTCGACATGTTTCATTTCAATTTAGGTTGGGGAGGAGGCTCCGACGGATGGTATCTTATCGATGATGCGCCATACACACATCCTGCTGATGCCATGTTCAATTTCGTTCCCAGCGAGGTTTATAACCAAACACCTTCCGAACCTATCGCTTTTACTGCGGTTCCTGCCAACGATACAGATCTTAAGGTGCGACTCAATTGGACCAATCCCACCACTACCCTTGATGGCAATACTTTGGAAACTATTGATCAGGTTGTGGTATTGCGTGACAACGAGGTGATTGCAACTATGACCGATGTCATGCCAGGTTCTAGCCTTGAGTTTATGGATAATAGTGTGCCTCGGTATGATGTTTTCCATTATGCCGTGTATGTTGTCGCCAATAACCGCGTCGGAAAGCATGCCAATGTCATGAAAGTCATGGTTGGGCCTTCATGTCCATGGAAGATTATCATGACCACCACCAACTACCAAGGTTGGGAAGGCGGTACTATCACGGTGTATTCCGCCACGGGGCGTGAAATTGGTCGTTATACAGCTACTTCTTCTTCCACAGTACAAGTAGAGCCTGAACTGCCTTTGGGCCGTATATGTTTTGGCTGGACTGCGCCAGAAGAGGAGGTCGGCCAGATGGCATTTGTCATCAAGAATGCTGAGGGTCAGACGGTCTATTCCTACTCGGGCCCTTCGGCAGATATGCCATCGGGCGTTTTCTTTGAGCCCAACAATAATTGTGGGAGTGGGGTGATTTGCGATGTGCCGCAGAATCTCGTCGCCACGGCCCAAGAGGATGGCATCCTGCTTACTTGGGATGCCGTTGAGGATCCAGGCTATGGCTATCTGATTTATCGTGATGACATGCTTTATCGTCTTATTCAGTCAGGTAATGCTTTCCTTGACGAGTCGGTTGAGATGGGTGGACATTGCTATAGAGTGGGGGTTCTTTGTGAGGGTGGTGACAGCGGCGAGTATTCCAATGAGTCGTGCACCACGCTTGGCCCTTGCTATCCTCCCCGCAACTTGGACTTCGAATACACCAACAACTATAAGATCAAATTGAAATGGGAATCGCCTCAGCCCAATGATGGACTGTCAGGCTATTTCCTGTTCAGAAAAGATGGCGATGGTGAATACCATCGTATTAAGTTGTTGAACGCCTCGGCTGTTACATATACCGACAATGCTATGAGCCAGGAAGGCGACTATTACTACCGTCTTTATGCCTATTATGCTGATCTGGATTGTACTTCGGCTCCTGCCAATCGATATTATTATCCCAATGTCTTCGAGTTGCATGCCTATTACTCACCTACAGGTGTTGAAGAAAACGAGCAAGGGGTGAAGGTCTATCCCAATCCGGCAAAGAATCTTGTCACCATTGAAGCGGAAGGCATGACGGAGGTGGCGGTTTACAATGCCTTGGGACAATGTGTTTTGCAAAAGGAAGTCAGTGGAGATCAGGCGACGATTGACTTGCAAAATGTCTCCGAAGGCCTATACCTATTGAGAGCCAAGACAAGGGGAGGAGTCTCCTCAAAGCACATAGCCGTTGAACGATAGAAAAATCTCCTCACTCCTCACTTCTCACTCCTAACTATTTATTATTTTTGCAGCGATAATTATTTAAAATCATGCTAAATAAAGAAAATGTTCAAGAAGTCCTGAAGGACGTCATCTATTTCCCCAAAGGGGATAATATCATCGCTTTGAATATGGTTGAGAACCTGATGGTTAAGGATAACGCTATCCGTTTCGACCTCGTTATGGAACATGCCAACGATCCAAAGAACGACATTTTGGTGAATGGTGCCAAGCGTACTTTGACCGAGGTTTTTGGCGAAGACATTGATATAGAAATCAAGGTGGTGGAGGGAAAAACAGCCCTTTCGAAGGTGAAGCATATCATTGCTGTAGCTTCGGGCAAGGGCGGTGTCGGCAAGTCGACGGTGGCAGCTAACCTCGCCATCGCCTTGGCTCGCGCCAACCAGCGCGTGGGTTTGATAGATGCCGACATCTACGGTCCTTCCGTTCCGATGATGTTTGGTCTTGGTAACGAGCAGCCTGCTGCTTTTGAAAAAGATGGCAAGACCGTGATGGTACCCATCGAGCGTTACAGCATCAAGTTGATGAGTATTGGTAGCTTCGTTGATGCCGACCGCCCTCTTATCTGGCGCGGTCCTATGGCCACCAGCGCCTTGAACCAGCTGATGAATGACACCCTTTGGGGGGAACTGGACTGGATGGTCGTAGACATGCCTCCTGGGACAGGCGACATCCAACTGACTTTGGCCCAGCAATATAACGTGTCGGGTGCTCTCATCGTGACCACGCCTCAGAAGGTGGCCTTTGCCGACGTGCTGCGTGCCGCGATGATGTTCAAAGAAGAAGCCTTGCAAATTCCGATTTACGGTTTGGTGGAGAACATGGCCTACTTCACGCCTTCCGACATGCCCGAAAAGAAATATTACATCTTTGGCAAGGAGACAGGTAAGGAATTTGCAGACCGGCTCGGTGTGCCGCTCCTAGGCCAAATCCCGATTACTGAAAAGATCGCCGAGTGCGGTGATGCCGGTACCCCACTTGCTTTGGATGCCGAATCGCCTGTCACCAAGGCCTTCGACCAGATTGCGCAAGCGATTATTAATGCTTAACTGAATAACAGAACAACTTCCAACTGAACAATTGATGGAAATGGACAAAGAAACGATATTACGCAAAGTCAAGAACGTTCTCGAACAAGTTCGTCCTTACCTCCAACAAGATGGAGGCGATGTCAACTTCGTGGAACTAACTGACGACAACACTGTCATCGTGGAACTCACAGGCGCTTGTGGCAATTGCCCGCACAGCAGGTCTACCCTCAAAAACGGCATCGAATCAGTGATGAAAAAAGTCATCCCCGAGATCAAGGCCGTTGAACAACTAGAGACACTTGACCTATAATTAACGGTCCTTTGACAAGCTCAGGGATCTCGTTTTACGTCAAGTTAAGGTGCCTGAGCCTGTCGAAGGCCCAAGCCTTGAAATACAACTAATTGTCAAACATAAAACTAAACGAAAATGAAAAAAGTTCTATTCTCATTAGTGGCCATGCTGCTCCTTTCTTTGAGTGGCTTTGCCCAAACGACCTACACAAAGGTCACCTCTTCCTCGGGCCTTGAGGCTGGAGCCAACTACCTCATTGTGGCTCATCACGACGACTTGGGCGTCCTCGCCATGGGCTACCAAAAGTCGAACAACCGTAACGCTGTGGTCGTGAGCGAAAACGGTGAATCCATCACCGTTACGCCGGGTACCGATCCAGAGAGCGAAACTGACGTGTTCCAGTTCACTTTGGGCGGCAGCAATGGTGCTTGGACCTTGTATGACGCTGCCAAGGAAGGTTATCTCTATGCCGCAAGCAGCAACAGCAATCACTTGAAGACACAAACCACACTTGACGCCAACGGTGAGTGGAATATCACCTTTAATGGCGATGGCACTGCTGAGGTTGTCGCTCAAGGCGAAAACACACGCAACAACATGCGCTTCAATCCCAACGCTAGCAACAATGCCCCTTTGTTCAGCTGCTATGCTGAAACGTCGAATATTGACACGCGTGTCAGCTTCTACAAGGCTGGTGGCAGCCCCGCCCAACCCGATCCTGAGCCGAGCAACTATCCTACCAATTTCGCTGCTTTGGTGGATGGTACGGATATCACCCTCACTTGGACCGATGCTACGGGCAGCCAATTGCCCAGCAAGTATTTGGTGCTGGCTTCCACGGGCACCATCTCGGTTCCTACTGATGGCACGCCAGTTGACGATGGCGACTTGGCTAAGAATGTGGCTTATGGCACGCCAGTCATAGAGTTCGCTGGTTTGCAAAGTGGTACTGCCTATCATTTTGCCATCTTCCCCTATACCAACAGCGGTGCCAACATCGACTACAAGACTGATGGCACTTATCCTACGGCTAATGCCACGACAGAAGAAGTCAACTATCTGCTTAATGAGAACTTTGATGATGAACTCGGTGCTTTCACGGCCTACGATGCCTATGGCGATCAAGGTTGGCACCAAGGTGAGCATAATGGCACGACTTACGCTAACATGAATGGCTATGCCAATGGGGCTGCTCACCAAAACGAGGACTGGCTCATTGCTGAGATACCTGGAATGGTTGATACCGAGTTTACCGATATCTTCCTGGAATTCAGCACTGCCATGAAGTTTGACGGCGACCCGCTTCGCGTGGTTGTTTCAGGCGATTATGACGGTCAAGGCGAACCTGGTGACTTTGATTGGATTGACATTACCGATGCATTTGATTTCTCTGCCGGCAACTACGAATGGGTTGAATCAGGCAAGGTCAATATTATTGATATTGTTGGTGATTTTGCCAATAGTGGTTATAGCTGGTATATTGCTTTTGTTTACACCAGCAACGATGAGCAAGCTTCCTCATGGGAAATTGACTTTGTTAAATTGACGGGTAAGTGGCTTGCTTCTGTTAACGAGAATGGCACTATGGCTGTCAGCCTTTACCCCAATCCCGCTAATGATCAGGTGTCCTTCACCCTTGAAAGCGATGCGCAAGTCAGTGTCTTTGACATGACGGGCCGCAAGGTGAATGAGGTGAATCTGACCGCCGGAGAGGCCCAACTCAACGTGAATGAACTCCAGAGCGGCGTGTATTTCGTCAACATCCGCTATGCCAACGGAACGACGGCTGTTTCTAAGTTCGTGAAATTCTAATACAGACGCGATAGCGTCATTGCGAGGAGGAACGATGAAGCAATCCAGGGGATACTGATTCTCTGGGTTGCTTCGTTCCTCGCAATGACCCCAAGCGAAGACAAGATGAAAAAGCTCCTCCTCATAGCATCTTTACTCCTTGCCAGTTGGACTATGGCTCAGCAGGTGGAGCCCGTGCGCTATGAGGTAAACCGTTGGAACAAGGAGCAAGGCTTTCATTTTCAGTCATTTGATGAAAAAGGTGGCCTTGTGGTTTACGAGACCGAAAAGACCGACAAACAGAAACACAGTTTGTGGAACTTCACCTGTCTCGATACCAGCCTTTACGAGACCCGCAGTGACTTGATTCCCCTGCCCGAAAAACTCAAGTTTGTCGACGCTGGTAGCGATAGCCGTTATGCAGCTTTCCTTTTTGCCAACGAGAACAACAAAAAAGCATCTGACACACTGGATTTCCTTGTGGTTAGTTTTGATCGGAAGGAGAACAGTTATAAAACTTTTTGGGATAAATGGCCCGAAAAGTCAGTGCCACTTTCGGTTGAAGTCGCTGATGGCACAATGCTGATGGCACTCAATAATAGAAGCGGGAATGGCGCTTTGTATTTTTATGATTTGACCTCCGATGATCGTCGCGTGGTGACACCTTCTTCTTCAAGTTTTGTGTTGTTTCAAACCAAAGCTTTCTGCAGAGAGCATTGCTTTGTGGTGGCATCAAAGGAATTCGAGAATAAACGCTTTGTTTCGACCTCTTTCCTGGTTTATTCAACTAATGGCAACTTGCAGGGCAGTTATCGTTATGAGAACATGCCTCGTGCTGCCTTGGGTCGTATGGTATTTCGTTTTGACGGAGGGGGAAATCTTATAGTTATCGGAACACTAGAGCGTGAGACAGGTAAGAAAGTAAAGCTTGAAGGCATCACGGATAATTTCGACAAGGAGAGCATCGGCGTGGTGTGGATGCGGTTCGCTTCAGGCTCACCTGATAGCAAAGTATATTTGTTCAAGGATATGCCTGAAATTGAGCATGCTTTGACAGCTTCCGACCGTGTTAGGTTGCGCGAGGAAAAATTGAGAATCAGCAAAAACAAGAAATCATCTAAAGGTGAGATTGCCTTCCAATTCATGGAGCCTCGACTTACAGATTTTGGCTCTCTTACCGTTTTTGCAGCGGAGGCTTTTATGCCTTGCTATCATACGGAAACCCGTATGAGTTATGGCTATTATGGTTACTATGGAGGCTATCCGTACACCTACACCGTGTTTGATGGCTATGACTTTTTCAGTGAGGTACTTTTGGCATTCGATCAAGAAGGGCATTTGCAGTGGCAGCAATCGGTGAAGTTTGATAATGAGCTTACCACTGATTTGTGGCCTCATGCTGCCGAAGGGGTTTGTTATGATGAGTTGGTTGTTGTCTCTCCATACCGAAACAGCTTGCGATACACTGCATTTGATGTGAATGGTCAAGCCTTGATGAACCAACAAAGTGAAAAAATGGATCCCATACACGGCGCTGATTATGTTGAAGACGAATACTTTTGTCAAATCGCGAAATGGTATGATAAACGATTCCTGCTTTTCGGTTCGCAGATTATCCAAAATAGCACACAACCTAAACCCAGGCGGACTGTTTATTATTTGCAAAAAGTTCAATACGATTGAGTTATGATTGGGAGTTGGATAGATTATTTGCTGAAACGCAAAAGCGAGTATAAGATCCATTCGCCTTTTGTCTATGATTTCATGCGAAAGGTGTTGAACGACCATGGCACCAACCGTGATTATGACACAATATATCGTATTGCCCGATTGCTTGACAAGCGTAAGCATATTAGCTATAACCAACGGAAGCAGAGTCGTTTGCTATATCGTTTGGTACGTTATTTTGAACCAGAATCGGTGGTTTCATTCGGGAAGTTGTCGGCGCTAAACACCTCGGCATTGGCTTTGGGCCATCTTCAAACGAAGGTTTACCTTGAAGAATCGGACGATTTCTTGGAGACCCTTAATTCGATGGGCGTCGTCAACGTTAGTCTGATTCAGCCAGCCGAGTTCGACTCCGAGCATTTCAAGCGACTCAACACGGGTTTTGTTTTCTTTAGCCGTGATTCCTTTGAGGAGGATACATGGGATTATCTTGCCGATTGCTTAAGCCATAAGACCTCTGAATCGGTATTTGTCTTTGAAGGAATTCACCACAATCGTGACATGCAGGATGCTTGGGAAGAAATCAAAGCGAATGAAGATGTTTCGGTCACATTTGACCTCTATTGTGTTGGTTTGGTCTTTTTTAGGGAAGGAATCGAAAAACAGGATTTTGTATTAAAGTGTTAAGAAAATGAAGAATATAACTTATACGAGAACGGGTGACGAAGGCAAGACTTCGCTGATTGGCGGCTTGCGCGTTGCGAAATATGATGATAGGGTGGAAGCTTATGGCATTGTCGATGAGTTGAGCGCTTTCGTAGGCGTGCTTTATGACCAAGAAGGTGTCTCCGATGATATAAAGACGGTTTTGGACAACGTCCAGAACAAGTTGTTTACGATCGAATCGCATTTCGCCTTGGACGAAAACTCCGAGGTCAAGAAGATGATCCCTGTCTTGTATCCTGATGATGTGGCGTTCTTGGAACATGAAATTGACGTGATGAACGAACAACTGCCTGAATTGAAAAGTTTCGTCATTCCGGGAGGTAATCTCAAGGCGAGTCACGCCCATGTGTGTCGCACGATATGCCGCAGGGCGGAGCGTCAAGGGTGGCGTTTGGCCGCACAGCACCCCGTTGATTCTCTTGATTTGAAGTACCTCAATAGACTCTCGGATTATTTCTTTGTTTTGGCAAGATTTTTTGCTTTTTTAGACAAAGACGGCGAAAATAGCTGGGAATCAAACAAATAAAAAATCGTTATTTTTACAAAAAAGCCCTTGCTAGTATAAAAAATACTTGTACTTTTGCGCGCTCAAACAAAACCGAAATAGACTATGTATTGGACACTAGAATTAGCCTCAAAATTGGAAGATGCTCCGTGGCCAGCCACCCGAGACGAGTTGTTGGATTGGGCTTTGCGTACAGGAGCGCAAGAAGAGATTATCGAAAACTTACAGGAAATCGAAGATGAAGGCGAAATCTACGAACGTATCGAAGACCTTTGGCCAGAATATCCAACCAAGGATGACTTCTTTTTCCACGAAGATGAGTATTAAGCGGTTTTTCCGCCTTATTCCCTAACAAAGAGGCACTTATAAACTTGGGCATCAGTTAGTTCTGATGCCCATTTTATTTGTTTTTTGGGCTAATTTGGCTAATGAACTTGACTAAAACTTGGGCGTTTGATCAAAAACTCTTAAATTTGCACAATAATAGAATTGAGTTTCTCACGGATGCCGAAAGGCTATTCGAGTAGGCATATTAAAAGTTGCGCCCGATGACGTATTTAGGGTAAAGGAAAATGGCTTGGGATTCAAGATATTTTGAAGTGGGTGTAGTAAAGATTGTTAATGGTAATGTTAACCTTTACCTTCCACATGGGTATTATGAGACCGTTTATGTCGGCAATGCCGTTGCAGCCAGATGGCAAGGCGGCAATTTGATAGTTGAACTATCGAACGGGCAAGTACGAAAGTATGACGGGAAGTCCAGTTATGTAACCATATAATGAAAAGGTAATGGCCACAATGATAGTCGAAAAGCTTGGCGAGTGATGTATTTCTCAATACCCTATTTACGTACCATGTCATCTTTTTACTCTCGTCTCAAGCTTTCCGCCCAAATTACCCGAGGCCTCTTCCTGACCGACAATAAACGTTCGCCATGGGGCCGCGTGTGGCAAATCCTTTCAAGGTTCACTTGGGAGCTGCCGCAGACCCTTGTGGGCTGGCTATATACTATGATGCGGGCACTTGCTGGTCAAGTCGACCGTGTCGACACGTTGGGTGGCATCACTTTTGCTACTAAGAAAAATTGGTCTTATAGCATGGGTGTATCGCTTGGCACGTACGTTGACCTGTGGGCAGGCAGTTGGATGCGGGGCGAAGGGGTGGCTTTTATCCTTGGCAACCAAATCTGCCAGCACGAATTCGGCCATACCGCCGACAGCCAACGCTTTGGCTGGCTCTATCTCCCCTTTATCGGGCTGCCCAGCCTTCTGAGTGCCATTGGCAATGGTGACCACAATGTGTTTTGGACTGAGATACGCGCCAACCGTCATGCTAAATATTATTTTGGCAAATACTACAGCATTGCTTGGAATGAGAATGGTTACCCCACCGAAACAGGTCTTGCCTAGGGCTGCTTTTTTCCTTAATGACTTTGCTGTGCCTTTTTTCTATTAGTATTGAGATTTGAAAGCGTTTTCCCTTATCTTTGCAAAAAATTGAGAACCAAATTTATGGACGAAGTTAAAGTTATTGAGATCAAGAAAAGTGTCTTCGAAGATAATGAAAAAGACGCAGATGCTCTTCGTAAAGAATTGAAAACCAGAGGTGTGTATCTTCTTAATTTGATGTCGGCCCCTGGAAGTGGTAAGACGACAACCCTCATTCAAACCATCAATCGCATCAAGGATAAGGTGCGTGTCGCAGTGATGGAAGCCGACATCGACAGCGATGTGGATGCTGTCAAGATCGTGGAAGCCACCGGAATTCCGTCTATCCAACTCCATACAGGAGGCATGTGTCACCTCGATGCGGAGATGACACGGCAAGGGCTCGACAACGTGGCCCTGAAAGATGTGGATCTGGTCGTCCTCGAAAACGTGGGCAATCTTGTATGTCCCGCTGAATTCGACACGGGTGCCGTCCGCAACGCAATGATTCTCTCCGTGCCGGAAGGCGACGACAAGCCGCTGAAATATCCTTTGATGTTCACGGTTTGTGACCTCGTTCTGATCAATAAGACGGATGTTATGCCCTACTTCGACTTCGATCTCGAACGCTGCAAATCCTATATCCACCAGCGTAATCCCAAGGCACAAGTCATCCCCATTTGCGCCAAGACTGGGGAAGGCGTGGATGCCTTCGCCCAATGGCTCCTCGCCGAGGTCAACGCCTGGAAAAACAACTGATAACTGAACAACTGCAAACTGATAACTCCAAACAAATATATTATGCCCGAAATGTCAACCAAGTTTGTCCCCAAGCACAAAGGCGACAAAAACCCTAACCCGAAACTGTTGAAATTCGTCCGCCACGTCACGGACCGTATCCCAGGAAAAATCAAGATGGACACCGATGCCCCAGAGTATTGGGGGCTCGCNNNNGACGAGATGGACGCTGCCACCCGCGAGGCCTCGTTGGATTTGCTCTTGGATATGCTTCCCGGTAACTTCTTCAAAGTGAGAGAGCATCACAGCTATGCCGAATTGCATGAGTTGAACGCCAAGAATCACTACACTCCCGACGACAAGCCATTTGATGAATTTCTGGACAAGCTGGCCTATTTCGGCATGCTGGAGT
>DBXU01000001.1 GCA_002310075.1 Bacteroidales bacterium UBA1204
CTGAAATACACCAACTTATGCCGCCTGAAGTTAAACAGGTGGATTAAGATTGGTATCAGTAGGGCAAACAAGCCCCAGAGCATATTGGGATAGAGGAAACGCATAGCCTAAAAATGAGGCTGCAAAGATAAGAAATCTTTATCAGTATCCGAACAAATGGCCTCTACTGCCACGACGACGGTAACGGTCCTTGGCGAAGGTGGCACAGGCGTCGTCAAGCTGCTTCTCCAAGGGAATGGCCACACCCAGTGTGACTTCAAGCCCTTGGGGCAAGCGTTGGCCCGTGATCTGATAGGCATTGACATTGGTGGCAGGCACACTGCCTTCCTTCTCGGCAGCGCCATAGCTGTCGAGCAGACCCTGATGCACCGTTGCACTAAGCTTGAGCAAGATATGTCGGCTTCCCACACCGATGAGACTACGGATGCCAACGCCAGCAAAAGCACCGGCATGAATCAAAGCCAAGTTGGCATCGCCCACATCGATGGTCTCGTCAAAGGCAATGGGCTCACTCCTGTCGAGATGGATCTTTCCAAAGAGCCGCATACCTACTTCCGCACCCACCACAAGGTAAGGTTGCAAATAGGGTTTGACAGGCAGAGACACTTCCAGCGGGAGCCTAAAATCGGCATAGGAGGCTCTTAAGGCATAATGCACATCGGCCCCTGAGCCTTGGTGCTGGTAGGTCATATCCGTGCCACGCTCCAAATAAGCCACCTCGGGCGAAAGCCATAGATACCGTCCCAAAGGAATGTCCACAAACAAGCCTCCCATCAACGTAATGGTATCGTTCTGAGGAAGCTTCTGCAACGCAGTGTTGTTATAATAGTACATCCTAGGCATGTTCACGCCCCCTTTGATGCCGATGGCGACATGGTTCTTCTCCTGAGCCTTACTCGAGTACATCTGGCCCATAGCGAACGGGCTCAACGCCAACAGGATTCCTATGATTATCAAATATCTTTTCATAGTTACATTTATTACCATTCAAAAAACTCCGCCAGGTTATCCCCATCCTTGTAGATGAAATAGGAGCCGACAGGATACTGGCTCAACGCCCCATTCGAATTGTCTTCAATCTCCATGATGACCGATGCCATTCGGAAGTTTGCCAAACCCGTCTCAGCCACTTTGCCTTTCATGATGACGCCTCGTTTCATCTTCACATGATAGGTGGTGTTGTCAAAAGGTACATCATACGCCTTGTCTTCGACAAAATAGACCGTGAAGTCATCGTTATTGCCCATCACGAAAACGGTGTCGGTGACTTGCTCGGTGGCTTCATTCAAGTCCATGACCGCCACCCCATTATGTTGTTTGCCAAAACGCAGATACACATTAGGCTCCACAAGGGTTAAAGGCCAACCCTGAACATTCGAATAAACCCTTTGTTTGGGATCCATCACGTAGGAACCTTCGATCTTAGGCGGAATAGAGCCATGAGGATAAGAACCAAAATTGGCCAAAAACGCCGAGTCGGAAACCACGGNNCAGAATATCGTCAATATAATACTCCGTCCCGATAAGGGCGATGGTATTGTCATCGTTTTTGGTGCAGGAACTCAACATCAAACCTCCTGCAAGAAGAAGCCCCAAGGCCCATATTATGCTTTTGTGTTTCATAGTTGTTTCTATTTGGTAACGACCACTTTCTTTGTCACGATGCCTTCCTTGCTTATTGCCACAAAGACGTACACACCTTCAACGTCATTTCTCAGATTATATTGTATCGTGTTATACTCCAAATCATTATGCATCTGGAACTGATCTATCTGTCGGCCCGTCATATCATACACCTTGAACTCGATTAGACCCGTGAGATGGTCCAAGCGAAGGTCCATCTGACCGTTGTTAGGATTAGGCGACACCTCCATATCGGCATGCGTTAATCCGTCGCCTTCTTCGATACCGTAGAACGAGCACACCAGCCAATACCGTTGCGACACGCCTTCTTCGGGCGCACAACGGTTGAAGGCCCGCGCCTCAATCCACACGGTGTCGTCAACATGGTTGAGCACATACACCTTGCAACACTGGTGCTTCTCGCCAAAAGGCTCAAGCACCCAAGTCACGGGCTCCACGAAGTTCCACGTCACGCTATCCCAGCTGCAATATGGGTTTTGGTCCCACATGGTGTAATCATAGGAATTGATTTGGAACTCGGTGGCTGTGACAACCCAATGCGGCGCCGGATTGGCGGGATCCATAGGATAGATCTCAGTGGGATTCGGCGTGTAATCGAACTGCACGTTCATGGTCACGATGCTGTCGCAGCCAAGTCCATTGAAATAGGTCCTGTGATAGGTACCTGACAGGGTAAAGACGTGATCTTCGGGGTCGTATTCATCATCGGTGTGGTATTCCAACCCACCCGTTTCCCAGTAATAGCTGTCACAACTCTCGTCATAGGGCACCGTGAATGAGTTCGTCTCATATTCCCCGATCTCAAGATGAAGCACATAAGTGCTGTCGCATTCCGTGTCGCCAAAGACGTGGTGGAAGGTCTTCTCTATCCAATCCTG
>DBXU01000136.1:0-6896 GCA_002310075.1 Bacteroidales bacterium UBA1204
CGTGGGTCAAAGTTGGTGCTCATATTATAATTTATTTGTTTCCATTAAAGAATCGGCTAAAATAGGAAATAATCGATTCCGATACACAAATATAGCAATAAAAATCCCTATTTTTGCCGAAAATTTCATCCCATGGAAGACAGCTATCAACTCATCACAAAAACTGCTGCCGGCCTTGAAGAAGTCTTGGCAGGTGAGATTAAGGCTTTAGGCGCCAAAAACGTCCGTATCATGCATCGCGCCGTGCTGTGCGAAGGCAACAAGGAGCTGATGTATCGCATTAATTATGGGGTACGTACCGCTCTAAAGGTGTTGAAACCCTTTAAGAACTTTTACGCCAAAAATCCAGATGAGTTATACAAGAAAGTCCAAGAAATCAATTGGTGCGAGCTTCTCCGCACTGATCAAACTTTCTGCATTGACGCGGTGACTAGTGGCCGTTTTTTCACCCATTCACAATATGCAGGGCTGAAGATGAAAGACGCTATTGTCGACCAATTCCGTGAAGTGATAGGCTTACGTCCCAGCATCAACACGCTCAACCCAGACTTACGCATTAATCTCCACATCCGTGAAGATAAGGTGACCATCCTTTTCGATAGTTCTGGCGAGTCGCTTCACCACCGTGGCTATCGCAAACAAGTCGACAAGGCTCCCATGAATGAAGTGCTGGCGGCAGGACTCATCCTACTTTCAGGTTGGAAAGCCGACTGCAACTTCCTTGACTGCATGTGTGGTTCTGGCACCTTGCCCATCGAGGCTGCCATGTTTGCCATGAACATTCCTGCAGGATACTACCGCAAGGAATGGGGCTTCATGAAATGGGACGACTGGGATCCCGAACTATGGAAACGTGTCAAGGAAGAAACCGACAGTCAAATCCGCGAATTCGATCATGAGATTTGGGCTTCCGACCGTTCTCCCAAGGCTGTTGCCATCGCAGAAGGCAACATCAACTATGCCCATCTGCAACACGACATCCACTTGATGAAGAAAGACATGAACGACCTCACCCCTCCCGAAGGAGGAGGCATTCTCATCATCAACCCACCCTATGGTGACCGCTTAGAAGAAGACGATATAGATACCTTATATGAGAATATCGGCCACACCTTGAAGCACAACTTCGAAGGTTTCCAATGCTGGCTTATCACTGACGATGCGGTAGCCTTAAAACATGTAGGGTTGAAGCCTTCCGCAAAGATTCCTGTTTGGAATGGTCCACTGGAATGTCGTTTCGTAAGGTTTGATATCTTTGGAGGCTCGCTGAAAGACAAGAAAGCTCGGGAAGCCGAAGAACAAGTTTAAAGAACATGTAACGCGTCACTGCAAGGCACCAAGCAATCCAGAAAACAAGTCTCCTGGATTGCTTCGTCGTTCCTCCTCGCAATGACGTTAACCGAAATATTAATGCTTATTGTAAAGGTTCATCGTGCGGTCAACGCCTTGCGTGACAAAGCTCTTGATAATTTCGACGGCTTCATCCACTTTCTCGTCGACAATAGGCTCTTCTGAAGGTTTCCACTTCCCGAGGACGAAATCTACTTGACGGCCACGAGGAAAGTCGTCACCCAAGCCAAAACGCAGCCGACAAAAAACATTGGTGCCCAGTTTATCAATAATGTCGGTTAGACCATTGTGACCGCCATCGGCACCTTGTTTGCGGAGTCGCAATGTACCCAAAGGAAGAGCGATATCATCGTTGACGACCAACAGATTCTCAACCGGTATCTTCTCTTGCTGAAGCCAATATTTCACTGCTTTGCCGCTGAGATTCATGTAAGTCGTCGGCTTGATGACCAGCAAGGTCTTTCCTTTAAACTTCATTTCAGCAGTCTGGGCCAAGCGACCTGTAGAAAATGAAGCCTCAAGATCCTTGGCCAAACGGTCAGCAATCTTAAACCCAATATTATGGCGAGTGTCGTCATACTCGGCACCGATATTTCCCAAACAAGCAATCAGGTATTTCATTTCGTCAGCTTCAATTTGTCTCCTTCTGCGGAAAAACCTTGCAAAAATAGTCATTTAATCTGTTTGCTATACTTCGAATAATTGAAAAGACATAATAACAAAAAAGGCCGTCTTTGGACGGCCTTTGTATCGTCAACAAAAGAATTAGGCTTCTTCCTCTTCCGTTGCCACCGAAGCGCCACGGGCTGCGTTGACAGCCATGATGACGGTGTAACCGGGAGTGACAGGCGTAACGTTCTCAATGCTGAGATCCTTAACCTTGATGGATTCGTTGATATTGACATTGCTGATGTCAACGACGACATAATCCGGAAGATCTTTGATGAGACCACAAACTTTGACTTTCTTGATGCCAAGCTTCATCTTACCACCACGCATCACACCGGCTGAAGAGCCTTTCAGCGTGATAGGAAGAACCACGGTGATGGGTTTGTCCTCACTGACGATGAGGAAGTCGGCGTGTAACACGGCATCGGTAACAGGGTGATACTGAACATCCTGAAGGATGGTCTTGTAGGTCTTGCCATTAATGTCGAAATTGATAATGTAAGTCTCAGGCGTAAAGAGGATCTTCTTGAAGTTCTTAGCCTCAGTGGCAAAGTGAACTTGTTCTTCACCTGCACCATACATAACGCAAGGAACCATTTCGGCTTTGCGCAGTGCTTTAGCATCTTTTTTCCCTACGTTCTCGCGAAGAGAACCGCTCAATGATACTGATTTCATGAATTTAATGTGTTAAATGTTAATTGATTATTATTTAAATAACGAACTGATGGATTCGTATGACTCCACACGGTGGATGACATCCGCAAACAGGTTCGCTGTACTTACTACTTTGATTTTCTTTGAGGCATTTGCTGGCAACGGGATGGAATCGGTGACAACAACTTCACTGAAAACTGAATTGTCGAGGCGCTCCATGGCGGGGCCGCTGCAAACAGCATGGGTGGCAAAGGCGCGGACGCTCTTAGCTCCATTGTCCATGATAAGTTGACCAGCTTTGACTATCGTGCCAGCCGTATCGATCATGTCGTCAAGGATGATGACATTTTTGTCTTTCACATCACCGATGAGAGTCATGCTGTCGACCACATTGGCGCGTGGACGGTGCTTATGGCAGACCGCGAGGTCGCAACCGAGACGCTTGGAGTAGGCAGAAGCACGTTTCGAAGCGCCGAGGTCGGGAGCAGCAATCAGCAGGTTATCGATGTTCATCTTCTGGATATGGTCGATGAAAAGTGTGGAGGCGTAAAGGGCGTCCACCGGGATATCAAAGAATCCTTGGATTTGGTCAGCATGGAGATCCAACGTGATGATACGATTGACGCCAGCGGCCAACAACAAATTGGCGACCAACTTGGCACCAATGCTCACGCGAGGTTGATCCTTGCGGTCTTGACGGGCCCAACCAAAATACGGAATCACAGCGATAATCTTATGCGCAGAAGCACGCTTGGCTGCATCTATCATGAGCAAAAGCTCCATCAAGTTGTCTGTCGACGGCATCGTAGACTGTACAATAAACACATGATGACCGCGAATGCTCTCATCAAACGAAGGTTGGAACTCGCCGTCTGAGAAAACGGAAACTGACGACTTACCGAGAGGAGCACCGTAAGCTTCAGCAATTTTGGCGCCCAACTCGTGGGTGGCTCTTCCAGCGAAAATGGAAACGTATCTTCCTGCCATGGCAATGATGTTTTTTCAGGCCGCAAAATTAGGCATTTTCGAAGTAGAAACAACAAAAAAAAGAGTTTTTTTTGAAAACTACTTGCAGAAACAAAAAAATCCGTATTTTTGCAGCCGCGTTTCACGGAACGATGCCGAAGTGGCGGAATCGGTAGACGCGTCGGTCTCAAAAACCGATGAGGTAACACTCGTGCCGGTTCGATCCCGGCCTTCGGTACTGCCAAACAGCTCTCAATCGAGGGCTGTTTTTTTATATCCAATTATACCGTTTCTTCATCCTCATCAAGGATACGCGCTTCCTCAAACTTGGCTTTCATTGTCGGATTATTACGCGTCAGCTTCTTGATGGTAAGCTCCTCCGCCTTGTCGTTAGCTAATCGGAGATTATTCTCTGAACCTATCAAAGCATCCTTGATTTTCTGAAGGTGTTGTATAGACTTGTCGATTTCTTCAATGGCTGTTTGGAACTTCTCACTCGCCAAACGGTAGTTTCTGCCAAACTTGTCCTTGAAATCGAGTAATTGCTGCTCAAATTTTGTAACATCAACCGACTGGCTTTGGGCGATGACAAGTTGTTTTTTGTACTCAAGACTTTTTTTCGAAGTCTGTACCAACAGGGTGATGAGTGGAATGAAGAATTGGGGGCGGATGACATACATCTTAGGATAGCGGTGCGACACATCGACAATACCCGTGTTGTATAGCTCGCTGTCAGGTTCAAGAAGGCTGACAAGCACAGCAAACTCGCATTTTTTCGCATTCCTGTCAGCATCTAGTTTTTTGAAGAAATCTTCGTTTTTATGTTTGGTTGAAGTTTCGTCCATTTCGTTTTTCATCTCGAACATAATGGAAACATACTCCACACCATCCTCAAAGTCGCGGAAGATGAAATCGCCCTTACTACCGCCTGATGCATCATTATCTTTCTCAAAATAGGCATTGGGGAAAAGCGGGCGCACACGGTTGAACTCAGTGCTACAATGTATCTCGAGGGTCTCGCCTACCATTTTTGTAGACATGCGAGATTTCAAATCCTTATAGTAATCCACCATATCTTGTGCATTCTTGAGCTTCCCTTCGTATTCTTTCTTCAGCACTTCCATTTTCGAGTCGGCCTCTAGCTGCTGGGTTTTTACCTCTGACTGAAGCCTCGTGATTTCTTGTTCCTTTTGGTTCAAATAGTTTTGCGCTTTCTGACGCACCTCCATGACAGCAATCTGTTGCTGTTGACTGCTCTGTGCTATCTGCGCACGCAACTCGCTGATGGTTTTATCCTTGTTGGCAAGAGCCAATTGATGCTCGTTTTCCATCTTTACTTCGGCCAATTTCTGCTGAGCCATTTGCTGTTGATGCAACTCAGCAAGGCGATGGTTCACCTCCGAGGCAAACTCTGCGTTCTTAACCTGATTGACAATGGAAGCATAATCAGCTTCGTCAACAGAGAAAACACTTCCGCATTTGGGACATTTCAACTCTTTCATTAGGTGGTTGTTTGATGTTGCAAATATAAAGATTTTGAAGAAATGTAACCGTCTTAATCAATATGTCGGCACAAAATCGCTATTTTTGCGCCATGGAAAAAGAAATATTATTAGGCAAGACCCCTGCCGAGATTCAAGAGGTGGTCGAAAAGTTGGAACTACCCAAGTTTACTGGCAAACAGCTCGTGGATTGGATTTACCTGAAACATTGTGCCTCATTTGATGACATGACCAACCTTAGCAAGAACGCAAGAGCCTTGTTATCAGAATATTATGAAACGGGTTTGAAAGCACCATTAAAGGAACAAGTATCTAAAGACGGTACCAAAAAATACCTTTTCCCTGCAGGAGAACATTTCATTGAGACTGCCTATATTCCCGACAAAGAGCGCGCCACGCTATGTGTTTCCACACAAGTGGGCTGCCAAATGGACTGTCTTTTCTGTGCCACAGGAAAACAGGGCTTCCAAAAGAACCTCTCTGTGGCCGAAATCATGAACCAGATACTCAGCCTTCCGGAATTCGATACGCTTACCAACATCGTTTTCATGGGCATGGGTGAACCTTTGGCTAACTATGACAATCTCATGCGTTCGCTCGACATCCTCACCCAAGAATGGGCCTTGGCTTGGAGCCCAACACGCATCACCGTGTCGACTTGTGGCCTGATTCCCAACTTGAAACGTTTCCTTGAAGAATCAAAGTGCAACTTGGCCATCAGCATGCACAGCCCCTTCCACGATGAACGTCTTAAGCTGATGCCTGTCGAAAAGAGCTATCCCATTAAAGAAGTGATCCATGCCGTGAAACAACACGACTGGCATGGGCAACGCCGCCTCTCGTTTGAGTATATTATCTTCAAGGACTTGAACCACAGCAAGGAACACATTAAAGAAATCGCTCGTTTATTGGGGAGCACACGATGCCGGTTTAATTTAATAAGGTATCATACCGTCCCCAATATTCCGCTAAAGAGTCCCGACGCCGCCACCATGACATGGTTCCGCGATGCTTTAAACGACAAGGGCATTATCGCCACCATACGTGCCTCACGAGGACAAGACATCGACGCAGCCTGCGGACTGCTTTCGACGAAAAATCAAGGATAGACATAAAGACGGTAATGGTTTTTTCTTATTTTTGCAAGCTCTAAACGTTTGATAGTATTATCAAAAACAATTAAATACCAATAATTTATAATTTGTACTTCATGAAAAAAGTATTAGGAATCATCGCGATGGCCATCATGGTTTCGGTGGGTCGCGTGTATGCCGATGAAGGCATGTGGCTCCCGATGTTCGTCGAGCGCCTGAATTATGTTGACATGCAGAAAATGGGTCTGCAACTGACCCCTGAAGAGCTTTACAGCATTAACCACAGCAGCCTAAAAGATGCTATCGTAGGCCTTGGCAGCGACGCCATGCCTCGTGGTTTTTTCTGCACTGGCGAAATTGTGAGCGAACATGGTCTGCTTTTCACCAACCATCACTGCGGTTACGGCGCCATCCAGAAACTCAGTTCCGACCAACACGACTACCTGCGTGACGGCTTCTGGGCCAAAAACTATGGCGAAGAACTGCCTGCTCCTGAAATGACGGCCAGCTTCCTCATTCGTATGGAAGACGTCACCAAGGACGTTCTCGGTGTGGTGACCAGCGATATGGATTATCAGGATCAGCAAGCCGCCATCCGTAAGAAGATCAAAGATTTGGAGACGGCTGCTTCGGAAGACGGCAAGTACAACCCCGTCATCAA
>DBXU01000136.1:6982-8370 GCA_002310075.1 Bacteroidales bacterium UBA1204
AACTGGATGTGGCCCCGCCACACCGGTGACTTCTCGATTTTCCGCGTCTATGCCGACAAGAACGGCAACCCGGCCGCTTACAGCAAGGACAACGTGCCGTTGACCCCCAAGCACCACCTTCCCATCAGCCTCGATGGTGTGAAGAAGGATGACTTCACCATGATTTGGGGATTCCCGGGCAGCACCGAGCGTTACATGTCAAGCTACGGCATCGATTATAATGTGGACACCTTCTATCCCGCCATCATNNCATCATCGACATCTTCGGCAAGGAACTTGAAGTGATGGAAGAATATATGAAGGTTGATGAACACATCAACCTGATGTATGCCGACAACCACGCTGGTTTGGCCAACACTTGGAAGAACTTCATNNTTCATCGGTCAGTGCAAGATGCTCCGTAAGAACAAAGTGAGCGAGGGCAAGGTTGCCTTGGAGAAGGACTTCACCAAGTGGGTGAACAACAATGGCAAGACCGAATACGCCAAAGCCCTTCCCAACCTGAAAGAAGCATATAAGACCCTGGGCAATGTGGCAAAATACATCTACTATCCCAATTTCGTCTCCAACGCTGGTCCTGCCGGTATCGCCGCCCAATTTGGCTCATACTATCAAGCCTATCTCGACAAGGACAAGGACGCCCAAGAGATGGCAATGATGATGCTCCAGCAGATGGATGTGGACGGCCTCTTTGCCGAGACCGACCCACAAGTGGAGAAGAAGACCTTTGCCGAGATGTTGAAGACCTACAAGAATGCCTTCAAGGCTGACGAGCTGCCTGAAATCTACAGCATCATCGACAAGAAATTCAAAGGCGACATCGATGCTTTCACTGATGACGTCTACACCAACTCCATCTTCGCCACGCCCGAGAGCATCAAGGCTTTCATTGCGAAACCCAATCCGAAGAAGATTGGCAAGGACTACGCATACATTATGAATACTTCAATGATGGAAGTCATCATGAACCATATGGGCGACTATCGTCAAGCCATGCAGGAAGTTAGCGAGAATGACCACGTCTTCGTTAAGGGTCTCCGCGAGTATTACGCAGCAACCCAACCTGAAAAGAGCCTCTATCCCGATGCCAACTCAACGATGCGTATGAGCTATGGTTCGGTGCAGGACTACATGCCTGCCGATGCCGTACACTACGACTATGTCTGCACTGCCAATGGTATCCTTGAGAAATACGTGCCTGGCGACTATGAGTTTGACGCTCCCAAGCGCCTCATCAGTCTCATCGAGAAGAAGGACTTTGGCGCCTATGCCGACGACAACGGTGAACTCGTGGTTTGCTTCCTTTCGACCAACGACATCACGGGTGGTAACTCCGGTAGCCCCATCATGAACGGCAAGGGGGAACTCATCGGCCTCGCCTTCGACGG
>DBXU01000136.1:8460-34744 GCA_002310075.1 Bacteroidales bacterium UBA1204
GGTGCCACCAACCTCATCGACGAGCTCGACATCCATAGGTCAGAACCTCAACCTATTCGTGTAGAAGAGGAGAAGATCTGATCATTTACTGAGCAGCAATAAAAAAACGGCCAACCTGAAAGATTGGCCGTTTTTTTGTGTCTTATTGATACCTTTATTCCTTTACCCGCTCATTCAAGGCTTTGAAAAACTCGGGGAGTCGTTTTGAGATGGCCACTGGACGGTTATTCTCAATAAAACAATGGGAGCTTTGGGCCACGCAAACCACCTTGCCATCAACCCGCATGGTATAGGAAAACTCAAACTTCATCTCACTCATCTTGGTGATATTCACCTCAATATCAATGATATCCTTGAAAGTGGTTGGGCGCTTGTATTCGCATGTGACGGAGATGACGGGTGAAAAAACGTTTTCAGCCTCAATCTTTTCGAAACCAAAACCCAATTGGTCAAGCCAATCGATTCGGGCTTCTTCCATAAATCGAATATAATTGGAATGATGCGTCACACCCATACGGTCGCATTCGTAGTATCTCACTTCGTGTTTGTAAGTGTTCATCGTTTGCTAGCTTACTTGATTTTCTTCCAATAGACGCTCTCGCCGATACCCATCACTGAGCCTCTGAGTTTCAGTTGGCCGTCTTTGGTGAACTCAGCTGTTAACCTTGCTCTAATACCACGCTGGGGATCATAGATTTTGGTGTCGCCCCAATGCTGGTCCTCGGCGTCATATTTCAGTCCTGAAAAAATGACGATTTGGTCACATGGAACATTACGAAGGCTCTTGTCTGGGTTCTTGACATCAAGGAGTTTGTTGCCATTGGCATCACGATCCTTTTCCAGCCAGATGATTTGGCACTTGTAGGTGTTGTCGCTCTCCTTGGTGATTTTGGCTTTAAATTGGTCTTCACCCTGAGTTCCAAGATAGGTGCCTATAATGTTGTCAGCTTTCTCATTCAAGACGTTTTGTGCAAAGGCTGTCCCCACCAGGGTAGCCATCAGCGCGATAATGGTGATGATCTTCTTCATTAGTATTATGGTTTGTTAAGTCGTTAATTAAGTATCTCACAAAAACGTGCAAAAATAATAATTATCGTGACCGTAGCGAGACTGCAAAGCCTCCGCAACGGGCCATTTTGAGTTTCAGAACCGACTTGGAAGTAACCTTTTGGTGCGTGATGGTATAGGCTTGCGCGTTATAGCTGTCGCCAGGGATGCCGTCAGCGTTGTCGGCATCGGCATAGATGGTGGCGTCGTAGGTGACACCAGGTTTCAAGAAATCGAGCTTCACGCTGACTTCGCGTGCGTTCTCGTCGGTGACACCGCCTACATACCACACATCGTGCGGTGTGGCATGCCATAGGTCTTCTATCGTAGCATCCTCAGGTAGGTTATAAACGAACTTGGTCGCATTGGAGACCACGCCTTTCTTGCCGTCGGACAAGGTGCCGACGCCTTCTGCAGCCTTGTTCAAAGTAGACAGCTTGGGATGACGTGCGGTGACGATATAGGCGCCAGGCTCCGCCTCAAGATACAGGCTCTTGTCCCAATCCACAGCCACGTCCTTAATGAATTGGAAGGCATCCATGAATTGCGCGTAATGTTCGGGGAAGTCGGCAGCCATCTGCAGTGGTGAATAGAAGGTCACATACAATCCCAACTGGTTGCAGATGGTAGTTTTCATCTTTTGTCCCCAAGGCACGATTTTACCCATGTCGGTCTCAAAGATGCCAGGTGTATAGTCCATCGGGCCGCCTTGCAGACGCGTGAAGGGCAGTATGGTGGTGTGGCCAGGATTGATGCGTTCTCTAAACTCCGTGCCCATGGCGCTCTCATTGCCAATCATATTGGGCCAGGTGCGGCAGAGTCCTGTAGGTCTCACCGCCTCATGCGAATTCACCATAATATGGTGCTTGGCGGCCTCCACGACGGCATAGTGATAGTGGTTGTTGATAGGCTGGCTGTAGTGGCCTTCGCCAAAGGGAATGATAGTGCCCACATAACCGCCTTTCACAGCGTCGTAGCCATATTTGTTCATCAGGGTATAAGCTTTCTCCATCCAACGCTCATAGTTGATCGTAGAAGCGGAGCTTTCATGATGCATGATGAGGCGGATACCCTTTTGGTGCGCATATTTGTTTAGGGCAGGAAGATCGAAGTCGGGATATGGTGTGATGAAATCAAACACGAAATCCTTCTGTTTGGCGTACCAATCTTCCCAACCGATATTCCATCCTTCGATAAGCAATGCGTCAAAACCGTTGGCGGCGGCAAAGTCGATATAGCGGCGTACGTTGGCATTGTTAGCACCATGCGTGCCGTTGGGTTTGGCATGGACGTAGTCGGTTTGTCCTAGAATGACGGAAGGATAGTCGTTGGTGTATGACCAAGTGCTCTTGCCCGAGATCATCTCCCACCATACGCCCATGTATTTCACAGGATGGATCCACGACACATCCTTAAGTGCACAAGGTTCGTTGAGGTTAAGGATCAGGCGTGAAGCAAGGACATCGGTGGCTGAGGTACAGACCATGACGGTGCGCCAAGGAGTGTTGAAAGGGGCTTGGACACGGCCTTTGTAGCCAGTGGCATCGGGGCTGAGAAAAGCATGAAAAACCATGCTCTGGTCGTCAAGGTCGAGGTGCATGGTGGGAAAATCGAGGGTGGCAGCTTCGTGGATGTTGATGTATAACCCGTCGTCGGTTTTCATTTGCAAAGCAGTCTGCACGCCAGTGGGAGAAAATGCCGTCCACGGCCAGCCACCATCTTTATGGCCTGCCTCCCATAAGTCACGGATCTGCGATAACCGCGACTCGGTGTAATTGTATTCTTGCGTGTCCAAGTCGCCGGGAATCCACCAAGCGGTGTGGTTACCAGCCATGGCAAACTCGGTCAGCTCCTCTTTGATCCAGAAATAAACCAAAGCGTTCTCCATCGGGAACTCGTAGCGGAAACCAAGACCGTCGTCGTAAAGACGGAAACGAATTTGCATCACGGTGGCTTTGGTCTCCGTGGAGTGGTCCATACTTGAAACAGAACCGATGGGCTGTTCCAAAGTTACCAAAAGCTCGTTATAATGGTTGCGAATCGTGGCTTCCTCACCCCAAACCGGTTCCCAAGTTTCATCAAAAGTACTATAGGCTTTGTCTTTGAGTACAAAGGCATGCGCCAAGTCATCACGCCATTCAAGGGTGAAGCCCATCTTGGAAGGCAATACAATTGGTTTGTTGGCACGGTAAAGCGCATAATAGGGTACGCCGTCCCTCAATTCAAAGCTTAGTTCCAGTTGCTTGTCAGGACTTTGGAGTTTCACCGGCTCGCCCGCGAAGGAATAGGCAGACAGAACCAATGCCAGTAACAAAAGAACAAGTTGTTTTTTCATACTTTATTATTTGATTTCGTACGTATTAGTAATTCCAATGGCCTCTTCAAGCACCATCTTGACCAAGGCTCTATTACGATAGACTAACTCAACGGATTTGTAACCTCCCTTGGGCACTTTGCCTTTGGCGTTGATGGAAATGGTTTTCACGCCTTTTTCCTCCTTGATGCTCAGCTCGGCATTGTTGTCGGAGGCAGCCTTCTCCCAGTTGCCTTTTAGACAGTTTAGAAGCGTGGCACGTTGAAGATCAACCATCTTTACCTTACTGGCATCCAATTCAGCTTTCTTTCCATCCATTTTCAACTTCACCATGTTACCGTCAATGATGAAATATTCTCCTGTCGGTTCAGAATAGTTCATTGACAAATGGTCGTTGCCGTCAAAAGTAAGATGGCCTGCTTTATTCGTAGTCTTTCCTGAGATCTTCATCACCTTGGTATGGGTGAAATCCGAATCGTAAGTCTTTTGTGCGAATGTTGAAACAGAAAACAACATCGCCATGAGGATTAATGCTATATGTTTCATTTCGGAAGATTATCCAAATAGGTTACTACATCGTTAACAGTTTCAAATTTGGCAAGCGCCTGGTCTGGAATCACCACACCATAGTCGTCTTCAAGACGCATCAAAAGTTGGAGTATATCAACCGAATCTGCTCCAAGATCTTTTTTGATTTGAGCATCGAGCGTGACCCTCTCAGGAGCGATGCGCAGTTGACGTGCTAAGATGGTTTTTACTTCTTCGTACATAGTATTTCGGTATTATTAATATTCATAGTGTTCGTATTTCATGATAATCTCTTCCATTTTGGAAGACAATGCGTTTACTTCCATCTTGTAGGCTTGTTCGATGCATTTCTCCACCGCTATCGCCTTGCTTGAACCATGGCCTTTCACCACTGTTTTCTCGGTGCCCAACAACACGCTACCACCATAGTTTTGATAGTTCATGAATTCCTTATCTTCTTGGAACATTCTTTTCATCAGCAATGCGCCCAATTTGTAAATAGGCCTGGAGTATATGTCCTTCTTCAACTTCTTCAACAATTCCAAGGCCGTTCCTTCCGTGGTTTTTACCAATACATTCCCCGAAAAGCCATCACAAACCACCACGTCATAATTGCCCGACAACAAGTCACGGCTTTCCATGTTGCCCACAAAATTAATCTCTGGGGTCTCTTTTAACAAAATGTGTGCCTTTTGTCGTATCTCATCGCCCTTTTCGACTTCTTTTCCAACATTCAACAAGGCAATTCGTGGGTTTTCAATGTTATAAACGTGCTGCATATAAAGGCTTGACATGATAGCGAACTGCCTCAAATGTTCAGGGGTAACTTCCACATTGGCGCCGCTGTCGCAGATGCCCACGATACCACCGTCCATAGTAGGAAGAATGGGGCAAAAAGCGGGACGTATAACGCCTTTCACTCGGCCAATTCTAGTCAAAGCGGCTGCAACCAAAGCGCCTGTGGAACCTGTGCTCACCATGGCTGCAATATCGTCACGGTCGCGCAACATTCGAACGGCCTTGATCATAGAGCTTTCCTTTTTCAAACGAATGACATCGATAGGGCGTTCTTCGCAGCCGATGACTTCGGGGGCATGGACTATCTCCAGGCGCGAGGCATCGTAGGTCTTGTCTTTCAGGTAGTCATGAAGGATGGCCTCATCACCAGTGAGAATCAGATGCAGTGTTGGCATCTTTGCCAGAGCCGCCAACGCGCCGTCCACATTGGCCTCGGGGCTATGGTCGCCTCCAAAGCAGTCGATTAGGATTTTTATCATGGTTGCATCAGTTTTTTCACATAACAGCGGTGACGCTTGATTTTTTGTTCATCGAAACGTTTCCACTGGTTTTGTATAGCGTAATTCTCTTCAAGATTCATATTGGTTTCGGCATAGTCCACTTCCTTGAGCATCTTCATCAATCCTGCGGAAACGATGACACTCACGCCACGATTGAGCCAAGCAGGATCGACGCCTATTAGGCAAAGGTCGATGACTGATGGTTTTTTCAAGGCCTTGAGCAGTCTTATCAAGGTGGCAGGCGTTAGTTTTCCACCTGAAGGTCGAACTGCATCACCAATGGCAGGGAAGGCCAATCCGAAGCAGACCATCTTTTCATTTTCATCGAAGATAACAGCCACATTTTTTATATCGATGACCAAACGGAAATTGTCAATCATCATTTTTTTCATGCCTTCGGTAAAAGGCACTGTACCATAAAGCAACTCATATGATTTATCCAACAATTCAAAGATTCCATCAGCATATTTCTTGATGAAATCGTTGGTATTGCGAGCTGTCCCGAGGTGCAGGTTGTAGCGTTTCATCACAAAGTCCGCCATCTTATCGATCTCGCCATCGTAATCCTTGGGAATACGAATGCGACTACCCGTCCAATCCACATCTTTCTGATAGCCAAGACCCTCAATAAATGTTTGATAATAAGGGTAATTATAGGTCTCTTCAAAAGTAGCGGGATACTCAAAGCCATCAATGAGCAAACCTTCACGTTCAAGGTCGGAATAACCCAATGGCCCTACCACTTCGTCCATACCCTTGCTGATGGCCCATTCCTCAACGGCCTTGAAAAGCGAACGAGCCACTTCAATATCCTCAATGACATCAAAGCGTGTGAAACGTATTTGCTTTTTACCAGTTTTCTCATTGGCAGCTCGCTGTACAATACCGGAAATGCGACCTGCCATCATCCCGTCTTTATAAGCATTGAAATGAATGGTTTCACACATGTCGTTGTATACGAAGTCCTTACGGAAAATCTTTTTTTCATCCATATACAAAGGCGGTGTGAAGTAAGGATTGCCTTTATAGAGTTTCAAGGGAAAGTCGATGAACTCTTTTTGTTGTTTACGAGTACGTACCTCTTCGATGGTAATCATGGTTTAACGGTGTTTGGCATGGAAACAGATACCTATGGCATTGGGACCACAGTGGCTTCCTATGGTTGGGTTGACAGGGACAGTGATGACTTTCAGGTCATCGCCGAATCTCTCTTTCAGTTGACGCTCGGCTTCAGCGGCGATATCGAGAGCATCTGAGTGACCAATGACCACACGGTGAGCTTTCACGTCTTCGCCAAGTTCCTCAACATATTTCACCAAGCGAGCGATGGCCTTGGCTCGACCCGTCTCTTTGCCGACGGAGATCATCTTACCTTCGTTGTCCAAGTAGATGATAGGACGAATGCCTATGAATCCGCCCATGGTCGCAGCCAATCCACTCACACGGCCACTACGACGGAAGAACTTCAAGTCATCGGCAAAGAAATACATCGGGAACTTCGGCACTTCCATCTTGGCCCATTCCACAATTTCCTCGGCAGTCTTGCCCGCCTTGTATAGATCAGCAGCTTCGAGTACCACATTGTAAGACAATGCCGTAATGCCCAGTGTGTCAATTTCATAAAAGTTACGTTCAGGATATTTCTGCTTCAGTTTTTCCAAAGCCTGTCCCATGATAGTAAAGGTGTTGGAGGTGCCTGATGAGAAATGCACATACAGTATATCGTTGCCTGCAGCAAATTCAGGTTCAAAATACTGAATGTAGGCTTCTTCACTCATGGCGCTAGTGGTCGGCATGGTACCGGAACGAAGCATGTCGTAAAACTTGTGGAAGTCGAATTCATCGAAGTCGACATATGGGTAGATCACTTTTTCACCCACAGTATAAGGCATACTGATGAGTTTGATGCCATATTCGGCACACTCCTTGGGAGTGATATCACAGTCTGTGTCGCTAAAAAATGTCAACATAATACAAATATATAATCGTAAATTGGCTGTGCGCCATTGTTCAACATAATTTCAAGGTCCTTGTATTGGGTTTGTAGGTCGGCAACAAGCCGTTCCGCTTCTTCTGAAGGGACGTCTTCACCATTGAATACCAGCATTACATCACGCGAAGCCGCACCAAGGCGCTCGACAAGGTTTTTTGCAGCGGTTTCACGGTCCGTACTGGCAGACAGAATCTGTTTGCCGCTGTATCCAATGAAATCACCCGTATGAACACTAACCTCGTCGCCTTCGGTATCACGAATGGCCGTGGATACAAAGCCTGTCGCAATCGATTCCATGATCTCGGTGACACTGGTGATGACCTCGTCCACATTGGGATTGTCACGGTCGATAGCGCCAATGCCATAATATCCTTCACCGATGGTAGTCGAAGGAAGCACACGTATGTCAGCGTTTTTATAAAGTTCGGCGGCCTGGTCGGCAGCCATCTTGATATTATTGTTATTGGGGAAGACGAGGATGTGTTGCGCGTTGATGCGTGCAAAGGCATCCAAAAAATCCTTCGTTGAGGGGTTCATCGTCTGGCCACCAGCAATCACCTCGTCGACACCAAACTCACGGAAAGCGTTAATGAGACCTTCGCCCGAGGCCACCGTCACAATACCGTAAGGCTTGGACGGCAACTTGAATGAAGCATTGTTTTGGTTCGTCGACTGGTGATGCTGCAATGCCATGTTCTCAATCTTGATTGTCAAGAACTCGCCATATTTTTGCATCTCATTAAGAATCACTCCAGGCGTGAATGTATGAACGTGCACTTTCACGATGGAGTCTTCTCGGAAAGCCACCACCGATTCGCCCACTTGATTCAAATAGTCGAAGATTATTTTCTCATCAAAGGCATCCAGATCAACTTTGGAGCGCATCAGTCGCAGCAAGAATTCCGTACAATAGCCAAACTCTAAGGTACTGTTTTCGGTAAATTTATCGAGCTCAACGGTTGGAGAAGCTGCCATCGAAGGCACGATTCCCTCTTCCGAAACAATGCCGTTTAAGGCCTCGTTCATGCCTCTGAAGATGCTCACCAGTCCAGCGCCGCCGCTATCAACAACGCCGGCTTCTTTCAGCACTTGGAGCAGTTCCGGTGTATGGTCGAGCGACACCTGCATGGCGTTTAATAAGGTTTCGAAATAATGGTTTAAGTCCGAACCAGCATCTGCGCCTGCCACGCCTTCGCGCAGCACTGTGATGATGGTGCCTTCCACGGGAACGGGGACGGATTTGTATGCCTCTTCTACCGCCGATTGCATGGCTTTGGCAAAAGTCTTTGGGTCGGCCACAACCACGTCTTTCAACCCTTTAGCAAGGCCCGAAAAGATGCGAGAAAGGATTACTCCAGAATTGCCACGAGCCCCTAACAACATGCCAGAAGAGGCGGCCGAAGACAATTCTGAAAGGGCGCCAAGATGACCCTCAAGAGCGGCACATCCTGCTTTCAAGGTCATCAGCATGTTGTCGCCCGTGTCTCCATCAGGAATAGGAAATACATTCAGGTCATTGATAACGGTCTTGTCCTTACCCAAAGAAACCGCGCCTTGGCGCAGCATCGCAACGAAGGTTAAACCATCGAGTTCACTTGTCTTCTGCATCTTTTTTCTTTTTCAAAACGCTTCGTTTATAAGCTGGAATCTTCATCAGTTGCCAAAACACGAAAGGCTGAAGCGAATAGGAAATCATTATGGTCGAAGCCATGCCGATAAGGGTACTAAGGCCGATGGAACGGATGGCTGGATGAACAGCAAAAAGAAGCGAGGCAACCACGATGACAAGGATAACCGCTGAGAAGAAAATGGCTACCTTGTGCCATGTTAGGATATCACGGCTCCCTGTCCGAGCCTGTGATAGCAGACCCTCCATGATGAAAATGCTATAGTCCACGCCCACACCAAAGATAAAGGTGGAGATGATGATGTTGATAAGATTGAATTCCAATCCAAGGAGGGCCATATAACCTTGCACCATAAACCAGCTTAGCACCATGGGGATGAACGAAAGCAAAGCCGTAATGAGGTTGCGGAATGACACCAACAGGATCACTAAAACGAACAAGGAGGAAATCCATACGGCAATATTGAAATCGTCATTGATGACCTCCACCATACTCTTGCAATAATAAAACGGCTCCAAAACGAAAGTTTTAGGATTCGTGACCAAAGCATCTGTCACAAGGTCCTTTTCATCAAAATCCATAGAAACATCCGTAAACACCATATACTGATTGTCGGCATTACATTCTATGAAGTTTCCAAGCAGATTGTCGGGCACTACGCCACTTTCCATCAGAGAGGCTGTTTCATAATCGGCCTCGAGAAGATCCTTGAATTCATAGAACATCATAGGATCAAGTCCAAAATCATAAGCCGCCTTGTCTACAAGTGAGATAGCTGTAGCCTTCTTTTCTTCAGTCCAATACGAGTTCCAGGCGGCAATACGTTGCTCCTGGTCCTTTTGGGTAACAAAAAGCATTGGAATCATATTGGTATACCCATGGACGAACCCTCCTTGCGAAAGAGAATCCAACTTGACCATCAGCGACTTGTCAGCTTCAAGAGCCTCATCCAAGTCGGTGGAAACCGTAGAGAAATAAAGGTGGTAGAAACCATCGTTGTTCTTTTGGTTGAACAAGTTTTCAGCAGTCACTTCGGAAGGAGAATTATAGTCGAGGTTCCTCAGATCACTGTCGAATTTCACTTTGGGCGAGAAAATGATGCCAATGACAACGATTGTTATTATCAAAGCCAAGAACCATGGTTTCTTGTCGAAAGGCATGTTGTTGAGACGTGAAATACGACGAAACGTCTTGCTATTGCTGTCGGCTTTACGAGCAGGCAGGAAATGGGGTAAGAAAATGAGGGCGAACAAGGTGCTACCCAACAAAGCGAAAGAAGCAAACAAACCAAAGTCGCGAAGCAGGTCGCTCTCGGTAAAAAGCAAACTACAAAAAGCGCCAACGGTGGTAATGCAACCCAGAAACACTGGTGTCGACTCATCAAGAAGAAGCTTTTCCGGATCGCCGACAAAGAAATGGTGGACGAGCACATGGAGACAATAACTGATGCCCACACCCAAGACAATGGCACCCAAGCCCAATGCCATCAACGACATGCCACCCTTGATCCAATAGATGCAGGCCAACGAAAAAGCGGTGCCATACAAAATAGGCAGCAACAATTTCCAGATGAATGAAAAACTTCTGAAACAAAGCCCTATAAGAATCAAGATCAAGACAATGGAAATACCGACGGTCACCATCAAATCTGAACGTATGCGTCCTGCATTCGAAACGCTTCCGATCGGATCGCCATGCACATGGACTTTGATGTCGGGGTGCACCGTCTCGAATTCTTTTTGTGTCTTTCTCAACATACGGCAAAAATCGGTTGCCGCTTGCGAATCCAAGGATTTGAAGGCAGGTGCAAGATAGGCAAGAGCTACGGTGCTGTCGGGACAGAACAAGTGACCATCAATGATATTATAACCCGTAGTCGCACCATCCAGCACATCGCCAAGCACAATGCCTCTCAAATTGAGCGGGTCATAGGCTATAGCTTGGGTGATGTCGCCCGTCTCGTCCTCCATCATCTGCTCATAGTTGACCCACATCTGCGTTTTGACGGCCTCGGGGTCCATAGCCTTGTCAAACTCTTGGTAGGCTGACGTATCGATAAAAGAAGGCAGATGACCGAGCACAAAATCCAAAGCGTTTAAGGCCATTTCCGGCTCCATCTTATACAAAACATTGGAAATGAAACGGCCTGAAGAATCCTTCTTCATCAACAAATCCACGAATTCATCGGTACGTTCAGCCAGTATTTCAGGCGAAAGACGGACCCCGGCCGAGGTCACTTGGATGTAGATCTTGTCCTTCAGCTCAATGGAGGTGAATGCCAGTTGGCTTTCAACGCTTGACGTAGGAAGTAACTTTGAAATATCCTCCTCATACTTGACTTTTAGTCCAAAAAACACAAAAAGCAAGGAACTAAAAACCAATAGTAAATACATGAGTATCTTATGCTTGTGAAGATACCGATATATGGGCAGAAAGATTTTTTGCATGAAATTTTCTTAATTAATAAGGTGCAAAAGTACGACTTTTTTCTCAATCCCTAAAAGTTATTTTACTACCCGACAGTTGATGAAACACAAAAGCTTGATTCATAGCAAAAAATAATAGAGACGCCTTCAGGGCGTCTCTATTATTATTTTCGATAACTGGTTGAGGCTTAGAAATTCATGCCAATGCCAACGAAAAGGCCATTGGTCTTCAAAGTGACATAATCACTTTTGTCAATATCCATCAAGCCTAAACGATAGCCACCAAACACATTGAAGGTGGAGAACTTCACATCGGCGCCAAACACAGCATAAATGTTAAAACGATTCATGTTGCTATTGTCACCATACCAATCAGAATTAGTCAATTGAGTGTCTCCAAGGTATGTCTTAGTATTGCCAACAACACCTAAACTCAACATGGGACCCACGAAAGGAGCAATGGAAAAATCACGATTAATGCTGATAGGATAGTTGAACAGAACTGGAACGTCAATGATGGCTTGCGTAGATTTGGCTTTAGCCGTACCATTCAATTCTGAAGCGTTTCTCATGTTCATACGGAACTGGGCACCAGCGGCAACGCCGAAACCATGGGAAATGCCGATGTTCTTGGTGAAACCAACAAATAAGCCCTGATAGTTGGTAGAACTATTGCTATAAGCAAACGTCTCAGGAGCATAACCAGCATAGATCATGTTTTGTGCCTGCACATTTCCGGCAACGAACATAGCGGCTACAAGAGCCACAATTGCTAATACTTTCTTCATTGTTTTGAGTATTTAAAAAGTTGATTCAATTATAATCCTTGTTTCTACAAACAATAACAAACTGCAATTATTGTGCCATAGTCTTGTTTATTCGGCTGCAAAAATACATAAAAATAAGATAACCGTTCTGATGTTTTTGTATCTTTGCAGGAATCCTAGCAGACAAAACCATGAAAAAAACACTATTAATCGTAGCTATATCGACCTGCGTGGCTGCCATGACGGCTTGCGGAGGGAAAACAATTACAGAAACAGAAAGGAACAAAGAAATGACTCAACAACCCACACCTGGCACCGATGGTAACAAGTATGTGCCCTACGAACAACGTACCGGCGAAGAAGCTGTGGTGTATTTCACCCGAAACCTGTCGGCCGAAGGCCTCATCAAGGCTTATGAACAAGTGAATGGAAAAATCGAAGGCAAAGTCGGCGTAAAACTTCATACGGGCGAACAGAATGGTCCCAACATCATTCCTCGCGAATGGGTGAAGGCCTTAATGGAAAAAGACCTCCCAGAGGCCAACATCATCGAAACAAACACTTATTATGAAGGCGATCGTTATACTACCGAACAACATCGCAAGACCTTGGAAGTCAACGGTTGGACCTTCTGCCCTGTCGACATCTTGGATGAAGAAGACACCTGCACCCTACCTGTTAAAGGTGGCAAATGGTTTGACAAAATGGCCGTGGGAAGCCATCTGAAAAACTATAACTCCATGGTCGCTTTGACCCATTTCAAGGGCCACACCCAAGGCGGCTTTGGCGGCAGCAACAAAAACATCGGCATCGGCTGTGCTGACGGCCGTATCGGCAAGGCATGGATCCATACCACTCCGGGACAACCCAACCAATGGGATATCGCAAAGGAAGAATTCATGGAACGCATGACAGAGTCTACCAAGGCTTCCATCGATTTCTTTGGCGAGCATGTCACCTATGTCAACGTGATGCGTAATATGTCGGTGTCGTGCGACTGTGAAGGCACTGCTGCGGCTCCCGTGGTCACACCAAATGTAGGCATCCTTTCCTCAACCGACATCCTTGCCATTGACCAGGCTTGTGTCGACATCATCTATGCCATGACCGCCGAAGAACACCATGATATGCTGCAACGCATCGAATCAAGGCATGGTTACCGTCAATTGTCGTATATGAAGGAACTCGGCATGGGCCATGACCGTTATGTGCTCATCGACCTCGACAATGGCGGCAAGCAGATTACGGCAGCTGAAGCTGCAAAAGACCTAAAGCCTTTTGTTAAAGAAGAAAAATAATAAACCATGAAGCCAATTCATACACTCAGGCTCTGCCTTTTGTTTATGCTAGCCTTGCTTGGTGGCCATGCTTTGGCACAAATCCAAACCATCGAATGGCAGGGCGTGCAACGAGAATATCTTGTCAAAACGCCACAGCAGGCCGAGTATCCTGTCCCCGTGCTGTATTTCCTGCACGGCTTGGGCGACAACATCACCCGATTGGACAATGAATTCCACTTTCAGGACATCGCTGACAATTTCAAGTGGACCATAGTCGTACCTCAAGCCCTAAACGAAGGTTATGCTACCATGTGGAATGCAGGACTGATGAATAGCAACACCGATGACTCGGGCTTCCTCATGGCCTTGCTCGATTCATTGGCCGTTCCTTATCAATTGGACTTGGACAGCGTTTTCTTTACAGGTTTCTCAATGGGAGGTTTCATGACGCACCGCATGGCCATCGAACATGGCGACCGCATCACAGCCTGCGCACCCGTCAGCGGACTCATCACCTTCTCGTTAAGTTCGCAAACTCCCATTGCACCCGTGCGCATGCTGCATATCCATGGCACCGCCGATCCAGTTGTCGGATACAACGGCGGTTCTCAATACTTTGGTGGTACATTAGGCCTCAGTGTAGAAGCCATCCTCGACTATTGGAAGGCTGCCAATGGTTGTGAAGGAGAGCCCGAAATAGACTCTTTGCCAGACACACATAACGACGGTTTGCGTTTTGTGCGTTATACATACGATTGCGGTACGGAACTGCAGCACGTTAAGGTGATTGGTGGCAACCACACTTTTTATCTCAACGAAAACCAGACCGATGTCAGCCTCATAAATTTGATCCATGATTTTTTCGTCGGAAAAAACAATACCGAAGACATCACCGACCAGCCAACTCATGAAAGTATGACGATTGCGCCCAACCCTAACGAAGGTCATTTCAGCATTATGGTTGAGAACGCAACAAAAATTCAAGTAATTGACCTGTTGGGAAGAGTAATCGACACACAACATCTTTCGCCTGGATCCAATTTTTTGAATTATGATTATTTGCCGGAAGGCATCTATGTCATCAGGGAACTAGGAGGTGGGGCAATAAAAATGGTGTTGCGTAAGTAACAGACTCAAAAGAAGACAGGTTCTATATGAAAAACGAGAAGGTAATACTGATTACGGGTGCCAGCAGCGGCATCGGATTCGATGCAGCGCAAACCTTGGCACAACAGGGGCATTGCGTGTTTGCTGCGGCTCGAAGGACGGAACTCATGGAGCCATTGAAAGCCTATGGCGTACATGTCATCAAGATGGATGTCACCGATGAGAAATCGATGAAAGATGGCGTTGAAACCCTCATCCAAGCCATGGGCCATATCGACGTGCTGATCAACAATGCGGGCTATGGCTATTTCGGCGCCATCGAGAACGTGCCTATGGAAGAAGCACGCCGACAACTTGAGGTGAATGTGTTCGGTTTAGCCAGACTCACACAGTTGGTGCTGCCTTATATGCGCCAGCAAAAAAACGGACGCATCATCAACACCTCCTCAATAGCGGGAAAAATGGTGTTTTACATGGGTGGTTGGTATAACATCACCAAGTATTCAGTAGAAGCTTTCAGTGATGCGTTGCGCATGGAGATGAAACCCTATGGCATTGATGTGGTGATGATTGAGCCTGGTGCCATCAAGACCGATTGGGGTATTATCGCGGCACGCCACCTGAAAGAGTCATCGGAAGGAACAGCCTATGAAGCAAGTGGAAACCAATGGGCTCATAACATGGATTGGTTCTACAAGACCAACTTGCTTTCATCACCTTCGGTAATCACCAAAGCCATCGTTCGGGCCGTCAACAGCCGCCATCCAAAAGCACGCTATTGTCGTGGACGCTTTTCTATCATCGGCCGGATAGCACACGCCCTCATGCCAGCACGATGGTGGGATGCCTTGATGCGACAAGGTGGAAAACTCAAAGTATAATAAAACGTTTATTCGTAATGCCTAATACGAACGTCGATGTCGTCGTCCTTCAATAGCGAAGGGATAACACTTACGTCAGTCTGTCCGTAATGGTATGGAAACAGCACTTTCGGTTGGATGGTATGAGCTACTTTCAGCAGTTGCTCAACGGTCATGGTATAAGGTTGATTACATGGCAAGAAAGCAATGTCAATATCCTTGATGGCGGCCATCTCGTCAATATCTTCGGTATCACCAGCAATATAGACCCGCACTCCATCAATAGTGAGGACAAAACCATTGTCACGCCCTTTAGGATGGAACTGCATATGCCCTTCCGTAATGTTATAGGCAGGCACGGCTTCCACCGAAAGCCAATTGGCAAGCCAAAGACTATCACCATTGGACATGACTGTTCCATAGCCCAATGCATCAGCAGTATTCCTATTGGTAATCACTTGAGTTCCCTCTTTTGAAAGCGTGGCGATGGCGGCCGTGTCGAGATGGTCGTAATGGTCGTGCGTCACAAAGATAAAATCAGCTTTGGGGAAAGCTGCATAATCGATGACGCGGTCGTCCATTTTCCCAACAGGGTCGATTTCAATTTCTTTCCCATCAAACTCAATACGGAGGCTTGCATGCATCAAAGCATGGAACTTAAGTTCTTTCCCGCTTTTAGTCGTAAACACATCCGTTTCGTACTTTTCATTGGTGTTTTTGTCCATGGTTGTCTCAATTTGAAATGTATAAGTCTTGTCGTATTCGTTCCAATTGCGGAGGCTTAACGTTCCCGTGGTTTGGTCATACACATTACTCCATTGTGTGTCTTCAACGGTGGTGCTGCCTTCCCATTGCAAATCCACCCAATGCACCAGCGAAAGACATTCCTGAGCCTCTTCCAGCGTAACCATACCTTTCTTTCCTGAAAGATAGTCTCTTACAACTTCATAGCGCCACCAGCTCTTGCTCTTGGGATTGCCTACCGAAGGATCTGGTTCCGTGGTATAATACTTGTCACTGAGCAAATGGTTGGTAACATGCATGTATGTGGAATCTGGCGATTTGCGAACAATCATGGTCTTCCAGCCGTCTTCCTTGTCGAACTCAATGACAGCGCAATCGCCAAAAGCATCAGCCACCATGTAGTGATAGCCCGAGCCTACTACTGTGTCGTGTCGAATATCTACAGTATTAACCAAGTCGATGGCTTCCTGCACAGTAGCGCAACGATCAAGGAAGAGTCTCATAATCACCGAAGTGCCAACATCGTGTTTTTCCGTGTCCTGTTGCGAGGCCATCTTCGGCAATGCCATGATAGATGTGCAAAGACCCTTTTCATTGATGCCGTCGACAGGCGCATATATGGCAGCCAAACACATGATCTTCTTCATGAACGAAGTAGGCAATTTGTCCAAGCCATAACCCACATGGGACATGTCGGTGACCGCCAACGAAGCATAACCATTCTCAGGACGTGAAAGGGTTACCAGTGTTGGGTTCTTGAAATAATCATAGTTACGGCCATAATAATAACCGTCCCCGTCAGCTTTCTTGGCTTGAAAACTGGTGCAATTGAAGGTGCCAAGTTCTCCATTCTCATCCTTCACTTGCGAGCTTTTGATCTTTATAGGAAGACCTTTGCCTATCTTCGAAACCACATAATCTACTAGAGCACTGTTGCTAGCTGCATCTTTTTCAATCAGTTCATCAAGGTTGTATGGAGTTTTGTACTCCATATAGTAAAGATAAGGGTTGTCACCCACTTGTTTGATGGAACGGATGGTGCTGATTTCGCGTCCCCACACACAGGCAACAATAATGGTGGCCAACAGGCAAAGACCCAAAAGAAGACCACAAATCCACCTCAATGCTTTTTTCATAGCGCTAGTATTCATTTAACTTTGCAAATATAGGTAATTCTTTTTTGCAAAACGTGTATTACAGAAAAATGCCGATGCATAATAGCATTAAAATCTCTACCTTTGCAGCATAATTCAAAGTCGAAGGAACGGCATGCAACGCGAAAAGGAAATATACAAAGTTACTCTCGTGGGCGGAGCAGTAAATGTGGTTTTGCTGCTATTCAAATTTGTTGCGGGTATCATAGGCCATAGTTCCGCCATGATTGCCGATGCAGCACATTCGCTTTCCGATTTCGTGACTGACATCATAGTATTGGTATTTGTCAAAATCAGCCACAAGCCTCAAGACAAGTCGCATGACTATGGACATGGGAAGTATGAGACCTTGGCGCTTACAATAATAGGCATTGCCCTGATGGCGGTGGCTATCGGTATTATTGTGAAAGGTGCAATGAAAATTGCCGCATGGTCCAAAGGGGAAGCGCTTTTAGCACCTGGGAAACTGGCCTTCTGGGCTGCTATCGTATCAATTATACTGAAAGAAGCTGTTTATCGCTATTCCATCATCAAGGCAAGAAAACTGAACTCCAAGGCTGTAGAAGCCAATGCCTGGCATCACCGCAGCGATGCCTTGTCGTCTATCGGCACTGCCATAGGCATTGGAGGTGCCATCTTCCTAGGTGAGCGTTGGACCATTCTCGACCCAATTGCCTCGGTAGTAGTTGGTGCTTTCATTGTCAAAGTGGCTTTCGACCTGCTTAAAAACGGCATTGGCGACCTCATGGAGCAGTCATTGCCTGATGAAGTAGAGGCTGAAATCATGCAAATGGTCTCCAGCTTACCAGGCGTCACAGAGCCTCACGACTTACGAACGCGACGCATCGGCAATCATTATGCCATTGAACTACATATCCTTATGGATGGCAACATCAGCTTAAAAGAAGCCCACGACAAGGCTTCCGAAGTGGAAGACTTGCTTCGCCAGCGCTATGGTGAGGAGACACATGTTGCAGTACACGTGGAGCCAATGGAGGACAGATAAGATCATTCTGTTTTCAGCATCTGCCAGAGAGTATTTCCTTCCGTTCTAACGTTGGGTGATCTTAATCACATCCACAAAATATCATTGATTCACAAACAAATCACCTTTCGCGACTATCGCCGCCGTTCCTCCTACATATATGGTTCCATCCTTTCGGATGCGCGTGGCCACCGTGGAAGGCCGTCCCATCGCCTCGCCTTGCAAGAAGGCACATTCAGCCTCGGCGCCAATATATCCATTTTGTCGCAGATAATAAGTCAAAGCAGCATTGGCGGTGCCAGTTGCCGACTCCTCGGGTACCCCGTACAAAGGAGCAAAGTCGCGGACGTGGGCAGTGTAGCCATCATCGGCAAAAGCAAACACATGGAAACTGACCGCATTATGTTTTTTGGTGATGGCAGCAATGGCATCCATGTCGGGTTGCAATGCATTCAAGGTGGCCACATCTTGAATTTGGATCATGAGGTCAGGAAGGCCGGAATAAGCGATTTGCACAGGCAAGTTCGGCCGATAATCTATGACACCCAGCGCTTTATAGATTTCCCCATTCTCCTCGAGTGTAGCGACAATGCTTGGCGTGGCCATTTGCATCATCACTTTCTCGCCTGCCTCCACAGACAAGTCGCCTGCCAAAGTATGACATAAACACTGACTGGAAGCCAATCCTTCGTGATACAAAAGAAAAAAGGATGCAATGGTAGCGTGACCACACAATTCCACCTCGGCAGCTGGCGTGAAATAGCGGATGGTAAACTCCTTGTTGGAATGACGCCTAATGAATGCCGTTTCTGAATAACGCAGTTCAGCAGCGATTTGCAGCATCAAACTCTCCTTCGGGAAAGTGTCGCCATCAAGCAGCACCACTCCGGCAGGATTACCCCCAAAGGGTTGGTTAGTGAAAGCGTCGAGGACAAAGTATTTCATGGGTCACAGGATTTGCGCTGTGTGGTTTTTGGTGTCCACTTTACTGATGGCATCTATAATCACGCCTTTTTCATCGATGACATACGTGGTACGAAGCGTACCTTCCGTCACTTTACCATACATCTTCTTCTCACCCCATGCCTCATAGGCTTTCAAGATAACCAAATCCGTGTCGGCAATAAGGTGAAAAGGCAAGTTGTATTTGGCAATGAAACGTTGATGCGAAACGGCACTATCACGACTGACACCCAACACGTTATAGCCCAAGGCAAGAAAACGCTCATAGTTGTCTCGCAGGTCACACGCTTCGGCAGTGCAGCCTGGTGTGCTGTCTTTAGGATAGAAATAAAGCACCAATTTCTTTCCTGCAAAGTCGGTCAGTTTAACCACTTCGCCATTTTCATTTTGCCCTTCAAAATAAGGGGCTTTTATTCCCTTTTGTAACATGTTATGTATGTTTTAGTAATTGTCTATTGGGTTATGAGTAACGCAAAAATAGAAAAAAACACGAATAAAGATGTATTTTCACAAATAGTATGTACTTTTGTGCTACATGAAATACCTATTTCGTTATAATACCCCTGAAGGATTTGACAACCTTTTGATGTGCGCTGATGGCGAGTCTCTGACTGGTCTTTGGTTTGAAGGCACGCAAAACAAAGATTGTCTTATTGAGTCGTTCTCTGAAACGTCACTACCGCCCGCATTAAATAACACCGTTCGTTGGCTAGACATCTATTTCTCGGGCCGTCAACCTGATTTCACGCCTAAATATCGTATCGACAATCTGACTGCATTCCGTAAACTGGTTCTGGATATCGTGTTAGAAATCCCTTTCGGTCATACCATGACCTACGGAGACATTGCAAAACGTGTGGCAAGGTTGCCGCAGGAACCCCCAAAAATGTCCGCACAGGCTGTGGGAGGTGCCGTAGGTTGGAACCCCATCTGTCTCATCGTTCCATGCCACCGTGTGATAGGCGCCAACGGCAACCTCACGGGCTATGGAGGCGGTATACACAACAAAATTGCCTTACTTGAACATGAAGGACATGAAATGAATCAATTCAGCATCCCAAACGAGAATTAAAGTGCCGTTAATTGTTCAATACTTTTCCTTTACAAATCTTACCGTAGCCTCTTCAACTTTGAGGGCATAGAGGCCTGGAGCCAATTTGCTCACATCGAGTTGACCTTCATAATGCTGCTGCATCACCATACGGCCCGTCATGTCGAAAACGCTGACGTTTGTTCCATCCACGACATCCAAATATAGGACGTTTGTCGCCGGATTTGGCCAAACGGCAATGCTTTCCGACGTTAGTTCGGTTATGCCTGTAGGATCGGAAACATGAAAGTCAAAAAACTCCCAACAACTTCAACCTCTGAAGGCGTGGCAAGATTGGAGCGCTTCAGGTAACTATAGTACTGGCTGTCTTGGCATAAATAATACATCATCCCATCCACAGGGTTGTACGCCATGTCGATGTACAAGTTATAGGGCTCCAACGACGGCACAACCGTTTCGTAAGCACCAATGGTTTGCGTCTCTGAGTCAAAAGGCGCTTTGCACAAACTTCTTGTTTGGGTAACAAACCACACATAACCATCCAAATAGGTGGCGGCCCATAGTTCGGGTAATGTTTCGGAAACCGCTTGTACCTCATTAGGATTCTGTGCGGTAAAGGTGATGAATTTGTTCTGCCAGTTTTCACCGTTGAAACAAGTGCGGGCAAAGCCGTACCATTGGGTGTTTTGCGCAGTGGCAATTCCGAAAATAGCCGTCAACACCAAGGCCATACATAAAAGTGAAAATCTTTTCATATCGCAAACTTGCTTTGATTTCTCCTGACAAAAGTATGAATTTTTCATTGCTAAATGAATAATTGTTGAGATCCGTAAAGAAAAAGCTTTGTGGTCACACAAAAAACAAACATACTCCAACAACGCTGATAATAGCGCCTAACACCTCGCGCAAGGTCACCTTTTGATGGAAAAGAATAGCAGCAGGGGCGATGATGAGAATAGGCGTAAGCGCAAAAAGCGTCTGGGCAATACCTGCCGAAGTATATTGTGTGGCCAATAAAGATGCGCTGACCCCAATGAAAGGTCCAAAGATGGTAGATGCCAGTACACACCACATCGCTTTGCGGTCGCTCACGGCATGATGCAGTTGTTCGAGTCCGTCTTTGTTGAACAACACCAACGCGAGGAAGAAGCCCACCAGCCCAATGTAAGCACGGATGGTGGTAGCTGCAAAAGACATACTGACGCTGACAGGTAGCGGCAACACAGCGTTAACGAAGACATCATCACCCGAGAAGCCTGCAGCCACGAGAGCTGTGTCATAATGCGTCAAGCCCACCTTGCTGAGCACCAAGCCGAAGCCTTGACAAATGCCTGCCATCGCAGCAAAGAAAATGCCTCTCGCCGGCAACTTGAAATGTATGGCATGATGCTCTGATTTGTCACTTCTAGACAATATCGAAAGCGCAATGCCGCTCAAGGTAACAATCATGCCTACGATGGCAATGGGGCGCATCTGCTCGCCGAGGAGCAACCGACCTGTGATTGCAGCCGTAGGGGCCGAAAGGGTCATGAAAAGCTGCCCAAAACGTGAACCTATCTTGATGTAACCTTGCATCAGACAATAGTCGCCGATGACGTAGCCCACCACACCTGAGAGCAGCAGCCACATCCAAGTGCTACCATCGGCATAACGCGGGTAAGGCACACCCATCACCAGCCACAGCGTGACGGCAAGAAACGCAAGCGACATCGTCATTCGGATAGTGTTGAAAGGCAGTGAGCCCATGCGCTTTGAACCCACCTCAGCAAAAAGTGCGGTGGCAGTCCACGAAACAGCTACGCCTAATGAAATCAGTTCTCCGATAAACATATCGGGCGCAAAGATAGAAATTGTTTATCTTAACTAATGAAACAAAAAGAGGACAGGTCTGTTTTGACCTATCCTCTTTGTTTTGTCGGAAACAAATTCAACCATTTATTTTACCAAGATCTTTTTCGCCTCATTCCCTGCTTTCACAAAGTAGAAACCACTTGAAAGGCCTTGCAAATCGAGGGTTTGTTTGTTGTCAACAAATAAGGATCTCACGACACGACCCATTTCGTCTACGATGGTCACGAGGCCTTCAGCTTCGATGGTGAGGGTCTCTGAAGCGGGATTGGGATAAATGCTCAAAGTGGCGTTTTCATTTTCTCCGACACCCACATGGCCGCAATCGTCATAGAGTTGGATACCTTGCCATTCCTCGGCGGCTTCAAAGGCTTCAATGCAATTACAGGGCACTACGATGTGCACATGGTCGTTAATGTCAGCGAAGGCATCATCCCACAGGAAGAATGGCTCTGTGTCGTTGATGAAAATATAGTCAAGTTTTGGACAAGAACTAAAAGCATTCGAGTTGATCTGTCCCATGCCTTCCGGAAGGTTTATCTCTTCTAATAGAGGGCATTCGGCAAACGAGTGGTATCCGATGTTCACAATATTGCTAGATAAGATGACACTGGTAAGGTTGACACAACCCAAAAATGCTTCACTGCCGATGTAGCGAACTCTGTACGTCTCCCCATTAATGGTTTCGGTTTCAGGAATGAAAACATCACCCGAATAGGTGTTGGGGTCGTCGTTGTTGACTACAATCAGATAGGTTTCACCACAACCGCCTCCTGGAAGTTGTTGTGTGACTTTGCGATAATAAATGCCATTGACAAAATAATCATAAGCAAATGCACTTTGGCAGAGCACCATGAGTGCCATGGTCAGAATTGAAAAGATAAATGTACGTTTCATAATTGCAATTATTAGTGATGATGTATCACTTTTTATTAGGTGCAAAGAAACGGAAATCATAACAAATGTACGAAAAAAAATCTGGATATCGGGAAAAAAAGCCAAGTCATGTTATTTTTCAAATTACCTTTGCAACTAAACCATCAAAAAGACACAACAAAAGAATGGCACCTTCCGAGTTACACGGAGCCAATAAAAGCAAAAACAGCATCGAAACCTCCCATGTCGAATTCAATGAATTGATCCTTCGGCATAAGGCTATGATTTGGCATATCTGTTCCGACTATAGACTAGGAAGTGCTTGGAACACAGAAGACTGTGTCCAAGAAGTGATTATGAACCTTTGGCGAAGCTTTAAAGGTTTCGAGGGACGCAGTTCGGAAAAGACCTGGGTGTGGCGCGTTGCCACTAACACTATGTTGATGTTGCGACGCAAAGACGTCAGAAGTCCACAAACGGAATCCCTTGAAACGGAAAGCGTTGAAAAAAGGGACGAAGCGTCTAACTATGACAACTACCAGCAACTGCAACAACTGATTGAAACTTTGCCCGAAGAGAACAGCGTTGTCATCCGCGCCTACCTTGATGGTTTCTCTTATAAGGAAATAGCAAACATGACCAACAGTTCGGTGGGTGCCGTAGCCATGCGCATCGCTCGACTCAAGCAGAAACTAAGAAAAATGTACGAAAGAGAAAACAACCTATGACAATGAAAGACAACATAAAAACAATGAACCCAAAAACGCAACACGACGATTTCAATACCCAATGGAAAAAGCGGCAACAATGGGAGCAGCAAGCCGAAAAATCGGCACCTGACGACATGACCTTCATACAATGGGTGGAAAAGGCACAACAAGTCCCTGGCGTTTCAGAAGTGAATGTCACCCCTCTCCCGTTGCACCGCAACAGACGATGGATACCCTACGCAGCAGCAGCCAGCATTGTTATCGGCGTGGCCATCATTGGACTGACACACTTTGATCAACCTGATAACGATCTTCCAGTGGCCAAGGAAGTGACGGTAGAAAGCCAGACCATCCACTTCATGTGCAACAACGGCTGCTCAGCTCAAGACATTATGATCTTGGCCAACAAAGCCTTTAAATAACAAAACCCAAAGATGATGAAAAGCCTTATTCCCTATCTCGCCGTACTCCTTGCATTGGGGCTGTCAGCCTGCAAGGAAAAGACTGCAACCCCAGAGACCACACCCTGCCAAAAGGCTGCAATGGAATTATACTGCAAGTATGCCGACAACGCCAACCTCACCGTGGCTTATCTCGGTGACTTATCCGTCAACGGAAAGTGCATCGACGCCTTGATGCTGCAAGCCGACAATGAAACGGATTGGGAGGCCCTGAAACAGGATTTCAGTTTCATGCCTTACGACACCACCGCTCTCAATTGCCCAAGCGACGACAATCCTGTCATGGTAGGTGTCGGCATAGAGACCGATTTCTTGGACGATGCCATTTTTGACACAGTATCCGACATCAGCCAAATCCCCGATAAAGACATTGAGAGATTCACACTCATCGTTGCCGACAAAATGCGCGAAGTCATGAACAGCTTTCAATCCCCCGACTCATTGTTGCCTAACACCGCCATCATCATCGGTCAAGGCGAGATAGAACAGGAAGGCGCTGGGGACTCCTACGACGACTACATAATGACTATTGCGCGGTCACTTGTCATCGGGATGATCGAAGAAAGGCTTCATCCCAATACGAATCCTGATCCAGACCTGCAACAACAAAAAGATTGGAACCACAGCATCATGGACGATGCACAAAGCCACGGTCACATGGGTTACATCACAGCTGTCGACAACGAAGAACGCGCCTTATGGCTCTTCTTTTATGACGACCAAGAGGAATGCAACACCATCATTGCTCATATTAGCGAAGACATGATTATCAATTACAAATAAACCATTCATCAAATTCAATTCACATGAAAAAACTTTCCATCCTATTCGCGTTCCTGCTCTTTGGAGTAGGCCTTCGCGCACAACAAACCAACCTCACCGAGGCAGTTGACTTCACCGTCACCGACTGCCACGGACAGACTTACAACCTCTTCGAAATCCTAGACCGAGGTCAAGCCGTTTTCATCGACTTCTTCTTCTATACCTGCGGCCAATGTCAGCAGATTTCGCCTTACATCACAGGGTCCTATACCCAGATGGGCTGCAACATGCACGATGTGTNNACATGCCAGCAATGGGCCAACGAATATGGCGTTGAGTTCCCCACCGTCGGAAAGGACGGAGGCGGCAACGAGGTCTTCGACCTTTATGGCATCATGGCCTGCCCCACCCTCGTCCTCATCATGCCCGACCGCAGCATCCCCATCCAAGGCCTATTGGACCTTTATCCTTTCTCGGCACAAGATGTGGTCAATGCCATGCAGCAAAATGGCCTGCAGCCTCACGACTGCACGGGCACGCTGACCGTCAACCCGCAGACCTTGCAAATCTACAACGATGGCGAGACTTACCAGCCTGGCCGACTGACCATTTCCAACATGACCGCCGAAGACGTGACTGTTAATGCCTTCACCGCCGACCCCATCTTTGCGTTGCAATGCATGTATGAAGGCCAAGAAGTCACCGAGGGCATGACTGTCGCGGCTGGACAAACCGCCACCGTGGAAGTCTATGTCGACATGCCTATGAAGGAGAACTTCGAAGGTAAGATGTATGTTAACACCTCGGCGGGCAACTTCGAGGTCGACATCGTTTACGAGATGACCGTCGGCGTCGATGAAAACAGCACGACGTTGACCATGTTCCCCAATCCCGCCAACGAAAGCGTTACCCTCCAAGGCGAGAACCTTGGCGTGGTAAGCCTTTACAATGTAGTGGGACAGAAAGTCGAGACTTTCTACACCAACGAGTCGCAATTGGTCATCCCGACTGCCAAGTACCAAGAAGGCATCTACTTCATCAAGACAAGCAACGGTAACACGCAACGCTTGGTGATTGTGCACAAATAAGTTTTGTAGTTTATAAGAACAATCCGCCATTCAAGCTTTCGCTCGAATGGCGGATTTGTTTTCTTCATCTCTGTTTCCTTCGAAACTCCATCATGGATTGTCCAGTAGCGTTGCGGAAGAAACGGCAGAGGTAGGAAACATTGTCATAGTTCATACGGGCAGCGATTTCCTCAACGGTGAGGTCGGTTTCAGCAAGGTAGCGTTTGAGTTCATAGATGACTGTGTCGTTGATGAGGGCTTTGGTGGAGGTCTTCATCAGTCGGTGGCAGACTTTGTTCAGATAGTCGGGACTGAGGCATAGTTCGGAAGCATAGAACTTAACGCTGCGTTCATGGTGGATATGCTGGTCCAAAAGCGCGTTGAGGCGGTCGGGGATGCTCCAAACGGCCGATTT
>DBXU01000145.1 GCA_002310075.1 Bacteroidales bacterium UBA1204
TGTCTTTGCCTGGAAAAAGTTGACTCATAAAAAGAGTCAAATAAATGGATAAGAAGTTAAGAGAAAGAAAGTACATGGAAGCTGCCAAAATGCGTAGTCAAGGCTACTCATTGCGCGTTATTGGCGAAAAAGTCGGCCTTGGCACGACTACCGTATGGAAAATGTTGCGTAACTTTGACCTCGATAGTGAACTTGATGACACAAATGAGGTTGAAAAGATGAGCAACAAAAACCGAGCAGGCAAAGACAGCAAGTCACGCGAGCAGCAGCTCATGGAGGAGAACGCGAGACTGAAGGCGGAATTGAAAGAAGCGCGTAAGGAGCGTGACTTCCAAAATCTTCGTGCCGATGTGCTGGACGAGATGATCAACATAGCCGAGCACAAATTCGACATTAAGATAAGAAAAAAATCTGGCGTCAAACGCTGAATGCCCTGCATGCACGTGACAGCAAGCGATATGGAATCGCTCCCATGTGCAGAGCGTTTGACGTTAGCAAGCAGGCATATTACCAGTGGGACGATGGGAGGGAACTTCGTTGTTCTGCTCTGGAGGTCTTCGCCCTGGAGTTCATCCTCAACGTCCGCCTTAAAGACCCGGGCATTGGCGGGCGGAAGCTTTGGCATATGTACCAGCTTGAGTTCCCGGCCGGCGACAGGCTCGGCCGCGACAGGTTCGAGTCCGTGATAGCGGCCAACGGCCTGAAGGTGCGCAAGAAGCCCCGCAGGACGAGAACGACCAACTCGAGCCACAGTTTCCCATTGTATCCGAATCTGGTGCGTGAGTTCATCCCCTGCGGCATCAACCAGTTGTGGGTGAGCGACATCACCTATATCCCCATATGGACCAGTGACGGGCAACACAGCTTCTGCTACCTGTCGTTGGTAATGGACGCCTATAGCCGTGAGATCGTTGGCTGGTCAGTTGGTTCCACCCTTGACTCCGTCTACCCTGTGATGGCATTGAAAATGGCCATGGGGAGGCTTGACGGAACATCGGCAGAAGGCCTCATCCACCACAGCGACCGCGGGGTACAGTATGCATGCCGAGAATACACAGGGCTCCTAAAGGACAAGGGCATCCGCATAAGCATGACAGAGAACGGAGATCCAAAGGAGAATGCCCAAGCTGAGCGGATCAACGCCACCATCAAGAACGAGCAGCTCAAGGATGTCCGCCTCTATTCGCTGGCTCAGGCTGAGGAAGCGGTCGAGGCCGCCGTCGACTTCTACAACAACCAGCGGCCACACATGAGCCTGGACATGATGACCCCCGCACAGGCGGCCAAATGCCATGGGGTGATAAACAAGAAATGGCACAGCTACCGCGAGGCCGCAATCAAAAACAATGGAAGGGCGTGATGGGTTATTCCTGAAAAAGGTTTATCTTTGCCCCCTGTCAGGGGTCTCCTTCCGGCCTACGGCCTCCAGTCAACCTCTGACAGGCATTACAACAAAATAAGTCAACTCCCGTCAGGGATAAGTTTAACCGAGTCAACTTTTACTAGGGATAAAGACCAAGAAACAGTCAACCAAAATCAGGCAACCACAGTATAATGATAATTGCTCAATTTCAAAAGAAAATGCGAAAATAAAAAATTCACATTGTTCACATTTTACAAACCACTGAAAATCAATTAAATGGTTTTTTCTTTTGCTTTTTTATGGGTAAAAAAAGCAAAAAACAGTCTGTTTTGGGTCCATTTCTTGCTAAAATGTGAATTTTTGGAGTAAAAAAATGAACGAAAAACTATTGTTTTCAGCAGTGTTTACGGACCATATTATTCCGCCATCATATGATTCAGGTATTCCTTTAGAGGCATTTCAAGGCCCATTTTGCTGGCTAGGTTTTTGCGCTTATTCAGGACATAGTTGGGGGCGTAACCCAGAATAAGTGCAATGATGACATGGGAAAAGCCACAGCATGAAAGCTCAATGAACCTCAGGTCTTTCTCCTTAAGGTTGTGGGTCTGTTGAAGGTTTGAAATGATTCCATTGTGCTTTTTGTCCAGATATGTCCTCAGTTCAATCCAAAAGTCTTCATTGGCCACGTCCACGACAGTTTCCTTGATCTGTTTCGCCAGCTTTGTTGTGGAATTATTAGTTGTTTTAGAGCTTAATTTAATGAGTGTGACGAGGTTACCGAGCAGATGTTCTATCACCTCACTCTTATCCTCAATTCGGTTAATAGAATCCAGAGGACTACTAAAGTCACTGTTGCGCAGCTCATTAATAACGGCCCTGGTGCGCTGCAGGCGGCGCAGATAGGATACCGTTAGTAAAGCAATGACCAGCAATGATAGGATGATCAGACCCACGATTATCCAGTGTAGGAAATTGATTTTTGTCTGGCTGCTCTTGTATTGTTTACTATTAAAGCTATTCTCTATCTTTGTAATGTCATATTTGTCCTTGTTGTTGAGAATCGAATCAGAGAGTATGCTGCCTTTTTCCTGATATTGACTGCTAATGAGTGGATTACCCTCACTTCGTGCAATCATGGAGAGAATATCGTATTTTCTCACATTGATGCGTTGCTCTGCACTTGGATTCATGGTTTCATCAACGTCTTTGATGAAATAATTTGCCGAATCCAGCTGGTGTTCTTTGGCATAAAGATAGGCCAGATCCAATAACAGGTCATTGTTGACATATTCCTTGTAATCCTTAAGGCATTTCAATGCCAATTGTTTGGCTTCTTGACACGTCGAATCTTCCTGAGACAGTTGTCTGCACCTGATCTCATAAAGGTCGAAAAGCGTTCGGCGGTCATCCAGCTCGTCGGCAAGCGCAATTGCTTGTTTGAAAAGCGAGTCAGCTGGTTGAGAATGTACGATGCTTTTCAAAATGACCATGTGATAAAGACAGTTGAGTTGCGACTCTTTGTCTCCAGACTGGATATAATAATTATATGCTGACTGGTATTTTCCCAGGCTGGTCTGTTCGTCAGCATAATATACATTGTATAGATAGCCTATTCGTGTGTTGATCTGGCCTAGGTT
>DBXU01000175.1:0-9199 GCA_002310075.1 Bacteroidales bacterium UBA1204
TGTTGCGTGGCATAAATGGCGTTGACGGCATTTAGATCGGAGAAAACGACACCCTTGAAGTCCCACGAATTGCGCAACACTTCTTTAAGCAGCCATTGATTCGCCGAGCATGGCACACCGTCGATGGTATTGTAGGAAGTCATCACGGTTTTGGCACCACCTTCGCAAATGGCTTTCTTAAACGAAGGAAGATAATCCGTCATCAAACGATTCTGACCCACTTCCGCCGTGGCGGCATTGTGACCGCCTTGCGGAATGCCATATGCGGCCAAATGCTTTATAGTGGCGCAAACGTTTTTCTGCATTCCTTGCACGATTGCTGCACCCAGCGTACCAGAGAGATACGGGTCTTCACCCATGGTCTCTTCCACCCTTGACCATCGCGGGTCGCGGGCAATGTCAAGGACAGGTCCATAGCCGATTTGCGCGCCTTGAAGACGCACCTCCTTCCCCATTACCTCGCCCATCTGTTCAAGCAATCCACAATCCCATGTGCTGGCTTGACCGATGCCCGTCGGAAAAACGGTAGTTCCAACGGCCATGTGACCATGAGGTGTTTCTTCACAAAACAGCAACGGAATGCCGAGTCGAGTGTTTTCCACTGCCTGACGCTGCATCATGTTCAGCAACCTTGCCGACTCGCGTGGATGAAGGCCTGTTTCCACCGTTTTCCTCGACCACGGATCTGCACGAAGCACCGCCCAGCAGGAGCCTAGTGGCATGGTATCCATCCTACCGAAGAAATCATCGGCAAGCCATATGGAATCACCATCCTTGCCATAGAAATTGAAGCCTATGGGACAGGTCAGTTGACCGCATTTCTCTTCTAGGGTCATCTGCGAGAGCAATAGCTCTATTTTGTCTTGTTTCTTGGCACAGGATTGTAATAACAAAACCACCGCTAAAAGGACTACCCATACGCCTTTTACCCTCATGGCGGGCATAGACCCGCCATCTCCCAAGTGCGAAGACAAATCACTTTCGCGCAGGGGATTGCGGGGCAAGCCCGCAATGAGGGTTTGCGGTTGTGTTTTGTGTTTCATTATGGATTACACCAGTTTTCCAATCAGTTCCTCGCGGTCGCCAGGGAGCATGTCGATGACGGGAATCTCCACCATCGTGTAGCAGCCCGGTTGCAGGCGCATCGTGGCGCGGGCGACATTAACCAAAACTTGTCCCGTCAAGGCAGGGTTGTTGATGCTCATATTGAATTCCATGCGTTGGTTTTGGGTCTTGCCCGAGACACCCTTGCGCACCAGATTGACGCCATGGCCCATGTCGCGGACGGCATCGACACTATCCACAGCAAACACATGTGTCTCGTCGTTGGCGAAATAAGGGTCGGCCTTGATGTCGGCGGTCACCTGCTCAAGGGTAGCGCCGTCTTCGAGTTCCACATACACCATACGGCGGTGGATGCCTTCACCCAACGGAATCGTCACCGAAAGGGCGTTTTTCACGCCTTTCTTGCCGCGCACACATACGCTGTGGCCCATCGACATACCAGGACCAAAGTTGGTGTACGACAATCCTTTAGGAGCCAAACTTTGCATTAAAGTGCGGACGATGGAGTCTGAACCTGGATCCCATCCAGCGGCGATAACACTAACAGTCTTCGTTTCCTTATTAATAGGCATCAGCTCACGACGGTAGTCCACGATGGATGTATGGATATCGAAGGAATCCACCGTATTAATGCCTAGTGGAAGTATCTGTTTGGCATAATCTGGGCAGCTGCGCGTGGGGCAAGCCAAGATGGCAACGTCCACATCTTTCAGTTCCTTAATGTCTTTCACCACCTCGTAGGCAGAGAGTTCAATAGTTTTGTTAGCATTGCGGCGGACGATGCCTGCCACTTCAAAATCAGGGGCTGCTTCCAAGGCTTCGAGTGCGAAGCGGCCCACATTGCCGTAACCTACTACGGCAGCTCTAATAGTTTTCATTGTTTTGAGATTTAAAGAGCAAAAGTAGAAAAAATGCCTATATGATAGCGACATTTTTTAATTTTGCACCCAAATTAATAAGTCATAATGAGAAAACTAAGTCTTACCCTCGCTTTATTGGCCATCGCGCTTTTTGTACATGCCGAATCCATCGAACAGACTTACTATTTCAGTCAGCCTGATATTAGGGAATGCAATGGTTACCAGCAGATTGGCTTCCAAAACTGCTTGCCTAACGGCATCGTGGGCGAGCCCACCCTACCCTGGCAAAGCATCAGCCTGATGCTACCCCAAGGCCAAGAGGCGGTATCCGTCAACGTGGAATTGTTTGATTTCATTGAACTAAAAGGTACCTTCAACCTTTATCCCGTTCAACAGCCACGTCCTATTTCAAGCGACAAGAAGATTCCTTTTGCCAAAAACGAAAGCACATACCGCTCGGAAGAAATCTATCCTTCGCGTAACCACAGTAATGTCAACACCCAGTTTCTGAATGGCGTTGCCTTTGCCTTCGGCGGTTTTACGCCCGTGCAATACGTGCCAGCCACAGGTAAGGTTTGTTATGCCCAGACGGTGAAGGTCACCATTGAGACCACCATGAGTCGCAACGACCACAGCCGCAAGCTATGGCTCACGCCTGAAAACGAAGCCTCCCTCAAGAGGTTGGCGCAAAACGATATACTTGGCACCTACGACAAACGTGGTCGCGAGATAAGCGGCTACGACATGCTCGTAATTACCTCCGAAGAATGGATTCCTCGCTTCGGTGAATACCTCAACCTTTATAACGACAAAGGCATCCGAACCCGCATCGTTGCTTTGGAAGAGATTTATGCTACGATGGAAGGGCAAGATCATCAAGAGCAAATCCGTAACTACATCATTCAAGAATATGAAGAAAACGGCATTCAGATGATCAACTTGGGCGGCGACGTGAGCATTGTGCCTTACCGCAGTCTTTATTGCTGGGCCCAAGAAGGCGATGAAGACCAACTGCCCGCCGACATGTATTATGCCTGCCTCGACGGCACCCTCAATGATGATGGTGACGACCGCTGGGGCGAAGTCGGAGAAGACGACCTCCTGCCTGAATTGGGCATCGGCCGCCTGCCCTTCAACAACGAAGCACAGTTTGAAACCATCATGCACAAGACCTTCAGCTACCTGCAAACGCCCGTGCTGGGTGAATTCACCTCTCCCATCCTCGGCGCCGAACACCTTGGTGATGGCTACTACGGCAGCGAAGACATGGAACGCCTTATTGGAGAAAACCACGACTTTGACTACACCACCTATGGTTATCCCGAAAACTATAACTTCAAGCGCTATTACGCTACACCGACCATGAACTGGAGCGGCAGCGCTTTCCGTAATGTCATCGGCACTGGCGGACAATATGTCCACCATGTGGGCCACGCCAATACTGATGTGGTGGCTGGATGGGAGATGGGCATGATGGGCGACCAGTTCTTTGCCGGCAATGACGGGACAAATCACAACTACATGCTATTCCATTCCCATGGCTGCATATGCGGCGACTTCTCACACAACTGCATCCTAGAGAAAATGTTGACGATCGAGACTGGTTTTGTGGTCACCACTGGCAACTCACGTTACGGCTGGTACATGCCTTGGGGCGATGGCATGGCTGCCCATATCCATCGCGAGATGATCGACGCTTATTGCCACGACCGCATTGCCACCATCGGCATGGCCTTGCGCGAAGCCAAGATTGCCTCCGCTCCTTGGGTCGCCATTCCCTTCCAACTAAGAGATGAGGAAAACGGCTGTCTGCGTTGGAATATCTATTGCCTTAACGTATTGGGCGATGTGGCTTTGCACCCTTGGTTTGAAGAGCCCTTCACGCCCAATGTAGTCTATGAACAGGGGCTGAAAACAGGCACCACATCCACCACCGTCAATGTAAACCAATATGGAACGCCTCTGAGCAACTTCTGTGTTAGCCTGTTCCATGATCAGACCTTGCTGGGGCGCGGCATCACCGACGAAAACGGAGATGTTGAGCTGGATTTCGAAGCCCCATTGGATGTTATTGGTGAAATGAAGCTCACAGTTACGGGACAAAGTGCCTGGCCTCAAGTCTTTGAAGTGACTGGATTTGATGGCAGTGAGGCCTTCGTCTATGGCGACATCATCGACTTAAATGGCGATGCCATTTTTGGTACCTCACGCATGGTTAGCATAGACATTTATAACAAAGGCGATGTAAGTGCAAATGTCACGGCTGTCTTAACCAGTGATTGTGAGTATGTTTTCTCTGAAAGCAACATTGGATCCCTCCCAGGACTTCCAGCCAACAGTACGGAGCATTTGGAAGAAGGCGGGCTAATTGAAATTGCAGACAACATCCCTGACCAAACCGTTTTCACATTAAACCTCACCACCTATAACAATTATTTCATTCATTCCACCCAGAAATCTTTCCTCGCATTGGCTCCCAACCTTCAATTTGCCAACATTGATGTTGATGACACCCAAGGCGACGGCAACGGCTTCATCGACCAAAACGAGACTGTTACCTTACAAATCAACGGTATGAATATTGGTCATGCCACAGCTCCTGATGCTTACCTTTCTGCTTCCTGCAACGACAACCGCATCCATCTCATCGACAATCAAATACAAATTGGAGCCGTGGAGCCCAATGGCACCTTTACAGCCGAATTACCGCTCAGCTCCGACAGTGACATCCTTGGAGGCACTGTGTTTCATCTCACTTTGGAACTGCATTCCGGCAGCTACACGACTTTGCATGATTATGTGTTCGCCGTAGGCGTCGCTGTTGAAACCTTCGAAAGCGGTGATTTCAGCTTCTTGGAATGGGAACACGGCGGTGATTCACATTGGTTCGTCACCGATCAAGAATCGCACAACGGCACCTATAGTGCCCGCACCGGTGAGATAGGAAACGACGAAGTAACACACCTGATCATCTATACCGAAAGCCAAAACGACGGCGAAATCAGTTTCTGGTTTAAGACATCAACGGAAGAACATAAAAAAGACATATTTGCCTTCTTTGTCGATGGACGTAAGATGGACTGGTGGTGGGGCGAAAACGGCTGGACCTTCGCCAGCTATGAAATCAAGGCGGGAAATCACGTATGCGACTGGTTCTATGACAAAAACTCAACAGGTGCAGGAGGTCAGGACTGTGCCTGGATTGACGATATCACGCTGCCCCGCACTTGCATTGTCACAAAAGTGGAAGAAGAAACAATCCAAAGGGAAAACACCATCTATCCCAGCCCCACTTCGGGCAGTTTTATCATCGCTCTTGCCGAAGAAAGCAACATATTGGTTTTCAACACTCATGGCCAATTGGTCAAACAAATGGACAAGGTTTCAGGCTATCAGCAAGTCGACTTAAGCGACGCTCCGAAAGGATTGTATTATATTCGTATACAAAACAGAAGCAACATTGAAACCCAAAAGTTAATCATAAACTAACCTTCCACGAAGAGTTGAATAAGTTCTAGTAAGTCATAAACAAAATCAGCCCTCTTGAATCTTCAAGTGGGCTGATTTCTTATTCACCTTTCGCTGTCACGGAACGGAAGAAAATCTCTGCATCTTTCCATACGGTATAGTCGCGCGCATAAAGCAGATTCAGTTGGTTGGCGAACCCGGTATCCACGCCCTCCTTTCTGTCGAGGCCCGAAGCCGTAGTGTAAATGCCCTTGCGAATCTTGGGGAGCTTCTGCGTGTCATCGGCAGCACAATAGCCCACCCATGTGCGACGTCTGACAAGGACTAGGAACGCGTCTTTCAAGAAACGTACCGGTCGCTTTACAACCAAAGCCAAGGGCAGCCAGAAAATGATGCTGAATACGCTCATCACCACATCGAAAAGACGTTTGTTGCGACGGTTAGGTTTAGTGTCAATAGCCTTTATGTCAACCGTATAAAGGTCGCCACGCGTATTGATGCTATTGCTGCCAATGATGGACAGGCTATCCTCTGGTGCGATCTTATAGTCTACATTGGAGGTATGCCAATCCACCATCTTGTCGATGATGACCTGATGCGGCACATCCTTCGAACAGAAGATGACTTCCGTAATCTTGTAAATCTCAATAATATCGGGCACCTGCGAAAGGTTACCGATGAAACCCTCAGGAGCCTCACCTTGCGCCTCAGAACTTACCAAACCAATAAAGTCCGGCTTGATCGAGGTGCTTTCCAAGATAGAATTAACACGTTTCGTCTCCTCGGGGCTTCCGATGACCAAAAAACGTTTCTTCTCCGTCTTTTTCGATTGGAAGTTCTCGTTGCCCAACATGACGCCAATAAAACGGATTAGGCTCATCACGATTGCCAGCCATATCATGCCAAAGAGAATCAAGGCACGTGAGAAGCGCAAGCTCTCAGGCAATAAAGCATACAACACCAAAATGACGGCGCTACCAATAGCCACACCAAGAACTGCGCGTCCGATGTTGTAAGGCTTGTCGTAACCACCTGAAAAATAAGTACACAACAACCAAATCAGGATATATGCGGGCAACACTGCGGCAAAGAGCACTAAAGGATAACTGCCCACCCCGCCATAGATGGTAGCATGGCCCCAGAAATAACTAATGGCTGCCAAACCGCCATAACCAAGCACGGCATCGAGGAATGGTACTGCAGCTTTGTGGAAAAACTGTGACACCAAGGCGAAGAACGCCTTGATATAGATGGCTATATTAATAAGGAAAGAAAACGACTTTGCCCATGAGTTGCCAAAATGCTTCTTGGCAAAAATCTCCATGGCACGATAAAACACAAACACGTAGTTGACACTGGTCTTCTTGGTGCTCTCGCCCTTGTAGTGGATGATGCGGGTCTCAGGGAAATAGTAATTCTTGTAACCTCCCTGAGTGATACGATACGACAAGTCGATGTCCTCGCCATACATGAAGAAGGTCTCGTCCAATAGCCCTACCTTATCCAAAGTCTCGCGACGCATCAACATGAAGGCGCCTGACAAGATCTCCACCTCATTGGTCTCGTCGTTGGAGAGATGTCCCATGTAGTATCTGGCGAAACGCTTGCTGTGAGGGAAGAGCTTGGCAAGGCCAAACATCTTATAGAATGCAGTCTCTGCCGTAGGCAGTCCTCGCTTCGATTCAGGCAAGAACCGGCCCTTGCCATCCACCATCTTCACACCAAGACCGCCCGCCTCAGGGTGGCTGTCCATAAAGCTGAGACACTTGGAGAAAGTATCGTCTTCCACCACAGTATCTGGGTTGAGGAGCAGCACATACTCGCCTGTGGAGACGCGGATGGCTTGATTGTTAGCCCTACTAAAGCCCACGTTCTCCTTATTGGCAATGACCTTCACCTCGGGAAACTTCTGCGCCAGCATTTTCAACGATCCGTCGACGGAATTGTTGTCAACAACGAACACCTCCCCTTCTATACCCTGCATGGCACGACGCACCGAGTAGAGGCATTGCTCAAGGAAGTATTCAACGTTGTAGTTGACGATGACGACAGAGAGTTTCATTGGGTCTGTATTCAGTTGGTTGGGTTGGAGTCGAGGTTGACTTTAACAGCTTTTACACGCCTACCTTCTTTTTCTTGGATGCTATCCGTGATGTTTTCCGAGCCACAAGCATGCATTATCTTTGCCTTGAGATCTCTATTTTCCATCCAACCCGTAAACTGCTCTGCACCGGGGCCAAAGGCATAGACCATAACAGGCAAGCAAGTGTGGCTGCGCGAGGAATAATCGAACACGACATTGGTGTACTTGCCTTGCGGATCAGGCAAAGTCAAGCCGCCCGTTTCGTGGTCGGCGGTGACGACAACCAGTGTATTGCCTTTCTCCTTGGCATAATCCAACGCTACTTGTATGGCATTGTCGAAGTCCAACATCTCATCCATCATCCATGTGGAATCGTTAGCATGACAGGCAAAGTCGATCTGTGAGCCTTCCACCATGAGGAAGAAACCATTCTCGGCATCGTCAAGGGTTCTCAAAGCCGTTTTCACGGCACGAGGCAGAAAGTCGCCACGCTCAGCTGCAGGCGGCATATGTCCGTCGTCGGCCAAAACTGCATATTTCTTACAAGTCTCATCAATGTCGGCCAGCGTGTCGTACACTTTCCAACCGAGTTCGTTTTCCATCTTCTCGATAAGGTTGAGGCTATCTTTACGGTGCGCAAAGTGCTTGCGGCCACCACCGATAATCAAGTTGACATTATCCGTCTCAGCCAGCTGCATGGCAATTTCCTCATATTGATGACGATGCGGCACTTTGGCGTAAAACACGGCAGGAGTTGCATGCGTGACATAGCATGAGACCACAATGCCCGTCTCCTTGCCTTGTTCGTGTAGGGCTTCAAGCAAGGTCTTCACAGGTATTGTATCGGGATTCATACCCACCATGGCGTTATTGGTCTTGTGGTCGCTAGCCAAAGCCGTTCCACCTGCAGCCGAGTCAGTAATCTCGTTGCTGACGGAATTGGTCTCCACCACGCCAATATACGGGAATTGCGTAAAAGCCAAGTCTTCGCCCGAGGCAAGTATGGCGGCATACACCTGAGGCAATGCCATACCGTCACCAATCATATAGATGACATTCATGGCTTTGGGCTGTTCTTCTTCCTTTTGTTTCTTGTTGCACGCCGACATCATGCCCAACATGATGAGAGCGATAAGTAATAGTAGGGTTCGATTCTTCATATCGTATTAATGAGTTATAATAGCTTTTATTATTTCCGTGCCACAACTTTTTTCACGGCTTCTACGATGTCAGGTGTGTCAAGATGATAGGCTTTCAGCAACTCGTCAGGCGTGCCGCTTTGGCCAAACACGTCGTTGACGGCCACCATCTCCATCGGGCAAGGATCATGAAGAGCCAACACTTGGGCGATGCTATCACCCAAACCGCCGTTGCGCTGATGTTCCTCAGCGGTAACCACACAATGGGTTTTGCGCACCGACTTCAGCACGGCCTCCTCATCCAATGGTTTGATGGTGTGAATGTTGATCAGCTCAACATTGATTCCCATATCTTTGAGTATCGGAAGTGCTTGGATGGCTTTCCAAACCAAGTGGCCGCAAGCAAAGATAGTTACATCCTTTCCTTCCTGAAGCATCTGGGCCTTGCCGATGACAAATTTCTCATCAACCGGGGTGAAATTCGGCACTTTAGGGCGACCGAAACGCAAGTACACAGGACCGTCATATTCTGCAGCAGCGATGGTGGCGTTCTTGGTCTGGTTGAAGTCGCAAGGCACGATGAC
>DBXU01000175.1:9225-24190 GCA_002310075.1 Bacteroidales bacterium UBA1204
TCCTCAAGGATTTGGTGCGTGGCACCGTCTTCACCGAGGGTTACACCAGCATGGGATGCTGCAATCTTAACGTTTTTATTGGAATAAGCCACGCTTTGACGAATCTGGTCGTAAACACGGCCCGTCGAGAACGCCGCAAAAGTGCCTGTAAACGGCACAAAGCCACTCAAGGCCATGCCAGCTGCCATATTGATCATATTGGCCTCGGCAATGCCCGTTTGGAAAAAACGGTTGGGGAACTCCTTGGCAAAGTCGCCCATCTTCAAAGAGCCAGTGAGATCGGCGCAAAAAGCCACCACTTTGGAATTACGGCGACCTGCCTCAAGCAAGCCTTCTCCGAATCCAGATCTTGTATCTTTGTTGTTTTGAATTGTAAAGTCCATAGTTGCAATGTTTTAATAATCCCCTAAAGTTTCGGTCAGTTGCGACAGCGCATTGGCGGCCTGCTCATCATTGGGAGCAGAACCGTGCCATTTATGTGTGCCCATCATAAAGTCGACGCCCATACCCATTTCGGTATGTGCCAGAATAAGCTGAGGTTTGCCTTGGAAGGCGTTCTCGCGGGCAAATTTTAGGGTATTCACAACAGCCTGCATATTGTTTCCGCTCATCTCAAGTACTACCCATCCAAAGGCCTCGTATTTGGCACGCATGTCGCCAAGATTAAGCACGTCGTCAGTAGAACCATCTATTTGTTTCTTGTTGTAGTCAACAATAGCAATAAGATTGTCAACGCCCTTGGCAGGCGCATACATGGCAGCCTCCCATATTTGGCCTTCCTCTTGCTCACCATCACCCATGAGAACGAAGACGAGATGTTTGTCGCCATTCAACTTCTTGGCTTGCGCCGCGCCCACAGCAACCGAAAGCCCCTGTCCCAAAGAGCCCGAAGCAATACGAACGCCAGGAAGACCCTCAGCCGTGGTGGGATGACCTTGCAAACGCGTGCCAAGACGACGAAACGTGGCCAATTCCTTCACAGGGAAATAACCGCGACGGGCTAGGATACTATAGAACATTGGGCTGATGTGGCCATTGGAGAGGAAAAACATATCCTCACCATTGCCGTCCATGCGAAAATGAGACGGATCTATTTCCATCTGATCGAAATAAAGCGCTGTGACAATGTCTGTTGCGCCCAAAGAGCCACCAGGATGTCCCGATTGACAGCCATGCACCATACGAATGATATCGCGACGCACCTGTGAGGCAATTCTTTCCAATTCATTGATTGTCATAATCTATTTATTTGAAATATAATACTTTGGCAAAATTGAAAGTGATTAAATAATGAAAAGCAAATATAATTCTTTTTCTCGTGCTTTTGCATTTATGAGCAAATATTTGTCAACAAAATAAAAAGTCCCCTCTTGCGACAAGCCAGCCACAATGCCAATGGCATGCTATTGCAACATATCCTACTTTTTAGTATTTTTGCCGCAAATTTTTCAAGGCGATGTTTGACGATGATGCTTTATTTACGGACGAGGACAACGAGATGGAAAAAGCCATCGAGAAGTATGAGACCATGCTGAAGAACCATGAGGCAACTTATTTCGACAGCGAAGAGTTCGAATACATCATCGACCACTACACGCAACACAACCAGCTGAAAAACTCGCGTCAAGCCGTTGAAATCGCCATTTCACAGCATCCGGAGAGCAACATACTGCAGATCAAATACGCGCGTCAGTATCTTCTCGAAAACAACCCACAACGCGCCTTCGACCTATTGCAGCACATAGAACGCGATGCGGAAGAGCCCGACTATTTCCTCACTTTAGGATCCTGCCTCGCCGCCCTAGGCAAATCGAAAGAAGCCATAGAGAACTACTGCAACGCCTTGCCCTTCTTTGACGAAGACGAGAAGTTCGACCTCTACAACGCTATCGCCTACGAATACCAGAAACTGGAAAAATTCGACCTCGCCCTCGACTTTTACAAAAAGGCCCTTCCTTATGCCGATGAGCAAGACACCATCTACCATGACATTCGCAGCTGCTTCGTGAGCGCCAACAAAAGCGATGAGGCCATCGCGTTTTTTCAGAACCTAATTGATAACAACCCATACGACAGCAAAGCATGGGCTAGTATCGGCGACTGCTATCGGATGGCCGCTCAGTTTGAAGACGCCATCGACCCATACGAGTTCGCCCTGTCCATCAACCCGAAGGACTTATGGGCAAATCTGCATCTTGCCGACATCTACTACGACCTTGAACGCTATCAGGAAAGCATTGACACCCTCGAGGAAGCCATGCGCAATGGCGTCGACACTTCTATGACACGCGCCTCTTTGGGCGATTGCTATTATAGGCTTGAAGACTTGGATACAGCAGAGATGCATTTCCAAAAAGCCATCGACATCAACCCTTTATGCGGTAGCGGTTGGGCAGGGCTTGGTTATGTGTTCAGCGACAGAGGCGACAGCCAAAAAGCTATAAAGCTCTTTAAAAAAGCCTATGAGCTTGAACCATGGGAGACCGACTATCTCTATTCTATCGCCTCAGACTATCGGAAACTAAACGATTTCGAACAGGCCATGGACTATCTGATGAAAATCCAAGAGCTTACTCCCAATGACGCCGAAGTCTACTTCCTAATCGCCGACCTTTATGGCGAGCAAGACCAAATCGAAAATGCTATCAACACGCTAAAATATGGTCTGCAACAAACCAACAACAGTTCCATTCTACTCTATTTGCTTGCCTATGCCTTAATCCTAAAAGGAGAGCGCGACACAGGACTCAACGTGTTGAATCAGGCATTAGATACCGATTTCGAAGGTTACAAGGAGTTCCTTGAATACGACCACGACCTACTTGCCAACGATGTGGAAATATTGCAACTGATCGAACAAAACAAGCAAAACAGAAACACCGATGTCGAACCCATAGCATAAGCCCGATGAAAAACTACCTTTATATTTTCCTCATCGCCATGGTGCCGCTGATTGAATTGAGAGGCGCATTGCCTGTTGCCTATGGCATCCATACCGCCAATCCCGACTTCAACCTTGTACTTTCCTATATCATCATCGCCATTGGTAACATGCTGCCTGTGCCTTTCATCTATTTCTTCGCCCGCAAAGTATTGGAATGGGGCAAGGACAAACGCTATATTGGCAAGTTCTTTACCTGGTGTTTGGAAAAAGGAGAAAAAGGAGGGCAAAAGCTACAGGCCAAGGCAGGACGTGGCTTGTATTGGGCTTTGTTGCTCTTTGTCGGCATCCCATTGCCCGGCACAGGCGCTTGGACCGGCACCCTTGCCGCTAGTTTCCTTGACATGGACTTCAAGAAAAGCGTGATTGCCGTCATCGGTGGCGTAGCGCTCGCCAGCGTGATCGTAGGTATCGTGTGCACCCTGGGCTTCGGGGCCGTGTTTGGGATTAAATGAACCTTTTTTGAGGCTCGATGTCTGCGTCTCAACATAAATATAACTCATGAAACGTTACGGACTCATCGGACATCCATTGAAGCACTCGCAGTCTCGTTTTTACTTCAACGAGAAATTCGAATACGAGGGCTTGGACTGTCGTTACCAGCATTTTGACCTTAAATCGATAGACGAGATCTACGATGTCATGTCCTCCTACCCTGACCTCTGCGGATTCAATGTAACCATACCTTATAAAGAAGCTATCATCCCGCTATTGGACGAAATAGACCCAACAGCAAAAGAAGTCGGCGCTGTTAACGTAGTGAGAATTGACAAGGGCAAGCTGAAAGGTTACAACACTGATGTTTATGGATTCAACAAACTACTTGAGAGAGCCATAAATGGCAAAACCATCGAACATGCACTTGTGCTTGGAACTGGTGGCGCTTCAAAAGCAGTGCAATATGTTCTGAAGCAAAAAGGCATCCCCTATTCCACCGTCAGCAGGTCTGCCGAAAAAGGCGATTTGACCTATGACACTTTGGATGATGCCTTGTTGAGCCAAAACCTCCTCATCATCAATACGACTCCGCTGGGCATGGCTCCACAAACCGACAACTTCCCCGACATCCATTATCAAGCATTGGGAAGCAAACATATCCTTATCGACTTGATATATAATCCCAAAGAAACTTCTTTCATGGAATTGGGAAAGACATGGGGAGCGAAGGTCTTTAATGGGATGCAGATGTTTGAAGAACAAGCAAAAAAGACTTGGGAGATATTTAATTATGACGAGAAGTAAAGTTAAAAGGGAACCCGAATTTTTGGAAGACGTCCTTATCGTTGACGCTGGTTCCGAAGGCATGTCGGTGGCCAAGCCCGAAGGCCGTGTGGTTTTTATCCCCTTCGGCGTTCCTGGCGATGTGGTTGACATTGAAGTTTATAAGCGTAAGAAGAATTTCTTTGAAGGCAAAATCGTAAGCATCAAGAAGCTGTCGGAAAAGCGCGTGGACCCGGTCTGCCACCATTTCGGCCTTTGTGGCGGCTGCAAATGGCAGCATATGGCTTATGAATGGCAAACCTTTTACAAACAGAAACAGGTAAAAGACAACTTTGACCGCATCGGCAAAATAGAATATCCCGATATCCGACCCATACTAGGCTGCGAGAAACAGTTTTACTATCGTAACAAGTTAGAATACACCTTCTCCAACCGCAAGTGGCTCACCGACGGTGCGCCTATTGGTACCCACAACGAAGAAGCCTGCAAAGGTTTGGGCTTTCACTTGCCTCAGCTCTTTGACCGGGTCGTTGACATCGAGCAATGTCACCTTCAAAGCGACCCTTCGAACGATATCCGTTTGTTCGTTAGACGCTTCACGATGGATCGACATCTTCCCTACTACAACTTCCGCGGCCACGAAGGCTTGATGCGTAACCTCGTCATCCGATGCAACTCGAAAGGCGAGTTCATGGTCATCATCGTCATCAGCCAAGAAAACGAAGTGGTGCGCCACGAGCTGATTCCCGCCTTGGAAATGGCCTTCCCACAAATCGTCTCGTTGCTGCTCGTCATCAACCCGAAACTGAACGACATCATCAATGATTTGCCTTTTGAATGTCTAAAGGGCGATCCTTACCTTGTTGAGACCATGGCCTCGCCAAGACTGGGATTCGACGACCTAAAGTTCCGGGTTGGTCCTGTTTCGTTCTTCCAAACCAACGTCTATCAAGCGGAAAGACTTTACAAGGCTGCCTTCGACCTTGCCGACGTGAAAGGCGATGAATTGATGTACGACCTTTATACGGGCACGGGCACCATTGCCCAGTATTTCTCACGATTCGTGAAAAAGGTAGTCGGCATCGAATATGTGGAGGCCGCTATCGCAGACGCCAAAGTGAATGCCGAAATCAACGGCATCAAAAACTGCGTTTTCTACGCCGGCGACATGGCCAAAGTGTTTACCGATGATTTCATCACCTCCAACGGACACCCCGACCTCATTGTCACCGACCCACCACGTGCAGGTATGGCTGAGAAAGTAGTGGAACAGCTACTGAAAATCCGCGCCAAGAAAATCGTCTACGTCAGCTGCAATCCAGCTACACAAGCCCGCGACCTGCAGCTGCTCGACCCAGCCTACAAAGTGATGGCCGTACAGCCTGTCGACATGTTCCCTCACACGCAACATGTGGAAAACGTATGTCTGCTTGAATTAAGGGATCTCTAATTCCTGAATTCGACTCGCCAGTCCTTCCAAATCCAGGTCCTCAGCTTTCACGGTTATCTGTGCCTTCTCATAATAAGGCAATCGTTCGGCGTAATGCCGATTCACAAAAGCCTTCAGCTCCACCTCGCTTTTTCCAGCGGCCAAAGGGCGTTTTCTTTTTGCATGTAGCAGTCTGTCAACAACCGCTTTTTCGCTAATGCGGAGAAAGACGGTGGTGCCATGGCCGTTCATCCACTCCATATTGTCGAAATAGCAAGCCGTTCCACCACCTGTGGAGACAACCACATGCTTCAGCTTTTCCGTTTCCTTAAGCACCTCGGCTTCCAGTTTCCGATATAGTGGCTCGTCGTATTTGTTAAAGAAATCGTGGATGGAAATCTTGTATTTTTCCTCAAACAAGGCATCAGTATCGACCACCTCCCAGCCCATGCGCTGGGCGAGGCGACGCGCCGTAGTGGTCTTGCCCGCGCCCATATAGCCGACGATATAGATCCTATCCATTAATCATATGATATTGACATAGTTGCAACTTCCCATCACCATCACGAAGATGCATCCCGTTACCCATACAATAACGCCACATCTTGCATTGTGCACATTGCTCGGTCTTCATCCATTTTCGGTCGCGGTAAACCTGGAAGTTGTTTTGCCATACATCCCAGAAATTGTCTTTATATATATTGCCTTGATGGTAGTCGCTACGTATGCTGAGGCAACCCGATATGGATCCATCCGCCAACACAGAGGCTATATTAATGCCAGCACTACATGAATAATAATGGTTACGGACCTCTCCTTCGTACCGTCCAAGGAAGCCATCGCAGCCGTAATCAGCACGGATCTTCCCTTGCCGCCTCGTCTGTTTGATGAATTCCATCATCTCGACAAACTGCGCATTGGAAAGCTTAAAGTCAGGCTCATTGGCGGCACGTCCGAAAGGAAATACCGTAAACAAACGCCAACGATGTATGCCCAATGAAATCAGAAAATCGCGGAACTGTGGTAAGTATTTGATAGTACGCTGGTTGACGCAGGTGATGACATCCCAAGTGAGGTCAGGATGTTGTTTCATCGCTTCCACGGCACGCAGCACATTTTTGTAACTCATCGGGTTACCACGCATCCAATTATGATCCTCCTCGAAACCGTCAAAACTCACCGCGATACTCTTTAATCCAGCTGCAACAAACTCATTAAGCTTATCGGCAGAGAGCAACATGCCGTTACACACCATGCCCCACATAAAACCGCGATTGGTGATCTCTTGGCCACAATGGGCCAAGTCTTGACGCATGGTGGGTTCGCCGCCCGTGGTAATGACCATCACTTGGGAAGGGTCCTGATGAGCCCGCACCTCGTCAAGTACCTTGAGAAAATCCTCTAGCGGCATGTCGTCTTTCTCGGAAAGCATGCGGCAATCCGAGCCACAATGCCTACAATTAAGGTTACACCGTAACGTGCATTCCCAAAACAACTGGTGCAACTCGTGCTCATCGATACGTTGTTGAAGAACAGCACGATTGAGCTCGAGCATCATTCTCTTATAAAAACCAAGGCGTTCACTCATGGTTTAGTCAGAAAAAGAAGCGTTGATTCAAGGCATTGGAACGCCATACAAGGCTTCCACTTTGCCATCATTGACCTGTGAGCCCTCCAGCATATCCAAGTTCTGGAGCTCCTTACGAATGGACTCGGCTTCTTTCTTCATGCGGTTGGTTTCCTCCTTGTATCTTTCCATAACTTCAGGTGTACCGTAGATGCATGCGCCTTCACGGTTTCGCAAGGTGGTTTGCAGCTCATTCAGACGACGTTGCAATTCCACACGGCGAGCGCTGATCTCAAGGTCGACATCCTCGCCCAACTGGTAGTTGATGGTATCGAGTCGGCTCTTCAGTTCCAAATCTTTCAGTTTTCTGGCCTGCATAATCTCTGGCGTGCCATAGATGACGGCGCCTTCACGTCCTTTCAAGATCTCTTGGATGGAATCGCGTTCACGCATCAATTGCTTCCTTTCCGATCTTGTCAGGCCCTTGTTGGTGCAACAAGCGCCAAGGAAAGCCAAACCCGAAAGGGCGCTAATCCAAATCGTACGAACTATCTTTTTCATAACTATGTCATTATTTGGAGGCAAAGGTACAAATTATTTGCCAAAATGAAACAAAACAGGAAAATTCTTCCGCAACTCCCTCATTCTTTTTTCTTTACGTTTGATATCAACAAGTTATGAACAATTTTTCAACAGTTGTTGTTGAAAACAAATTCAACTCCATGGTATCCTCTTAGTAGACTATTCATTATTTTTGACACCTTATTTATAATACGTTTTGACTCTTTGTTTTGAAGTTAAAATATTAAATATCAAATAATTAAATAGTTTATCAAATGAAAAGAAACCTTACTTTTTTGTTGACAATTGCATTGATGCTATTATGCAATCATGTATGGGCGCAACCGAGAGCTGAGGAAGTCTACTCGACTTGTTTGTTCGGCTCTAACTACAACCAACAATCTGTGAGTAGTTACACTGCTACCTGGACGGCCACAAATGGCGATTTCTCCTGGACTATTGTTAATGGCAATAACAATAATAACAATTGGAATTATGTGAAATTTGGTCGTAAAAACAATGCATCTATTGGTGAAATTAAGACATCTGATGCATATGATCAAGCTATAACAAAAATTGACTTGACCATTGACGCCATTACTGCCAGCAACGTCAACTCAATTAAACTATACACAAGTTCTGACAATGAAACATGGGCCGAATCTGGCTCTTTTAATAAAGCAAGCGGCATTCAGACGGTTACACTAACAAGTCCAGCCACGAACCAATACTACAAGATCGAATTCGACTGTGCTTCAGGTTCCTCTAATGGATTGGTCACCGTTTCTAAAGTTGAGTATTATTACAATGATAGTGGAGCCGCTTCTCCTACAATTTCAGCCGAAAATATTGAACTTGCATACAATGCCACTTCCGGCACAATTGAATACACTATCAACAACCCCGTTTCAGGCGGTGTATTGTCAGCAAGCACGACTTCAGACTGGCTTACCCTTGGCACCGTTGGCAACACGGTTCCTTTTACATGTTCTGTTAACGAAGGTGCTGAACGCATAGCTACAGTTGCTCTAACTTACACCTATGGAAACGAAAATGTTACCAGAAATGTCACTGTAACCCAAGCTGCCAACCCCAATGGACCTGGTTCACAAGCCAACCCCTACACGGTAGCACAGGCTCGTGCTGCGATTGATGCAAACGTCGGAACACAAGGCGTATATGCTACAGGTATCGTATCTGCCATACCTACTGCATGGAGTGAACAACACAGCAATATCACTTTCAACTTTGTTGACAATGAAGGTGACACGGAGTTCCTTCAAGCCTATCGTTGCGGTAGTACCGAAAATGCAGATGCATCAACGGTTGCAATTGGCGATATTGTCGTGGTTTATGGAAATTTGACCAAATATGGTTCTACATATGAGTTTGGCCAAGGTTGTCAATTAGTCTCTTTGGAACATCCTCAAACCGCCAATCCTACTCTCTCCGTCACGCCCGCCCAACTGGATGGTTTCGAATACACCTATAACGCTGGCCCATCACAAGCTCTTAACTTCACCGTGACGGGCAGCGATCTCTCTGAAAACGTCAGTATCACAGCGCCCCAAGATTTCGAGGTCTCGGCCGCTTCTGACGGCACCTATTCCAACTCGCTCAGCCTCACACCTACTGACGGAGCAATTGAGAGTACAGTTTACGTTAGAATGAAAGCTGGATTGGACGCCGGCGACTATACAGGCAACCTTACTGTAGCTTGTGGCGAATTGAGTGAGACAGTTGCTCTCAGCGGTACCGTCAGTCAACAGCAAACACTTATCACCATCGCCGAAGCTCGTGCATTGGCAAACGGAGAATACGCCTTAGTGCAAGGCATCGTCACTTTCATCGACGGACGCAACGTTTACATTCAAGATGAAACCGCTGGTATCGATCTATACTTGAACAGCGGCACCGTACCTAGCAATCTCACCATCGGCGACATGGTTCGCGCATACGGCAAACACGCCTTATTTAACGGTCTTGTAGAGTTAAGTGGCATTAACGGCAATGATGAAGAACAATTCAGCATCGTTTCAACGGGTAATGAATTGCCACTGGCTGTTAAGACCATCGCCGAGATTCTGGAAGGCGGTAATGACGCCCTGCAAAGCACCCGTGTGAAGATTGAAGCGGCCACCATTGGCGCAATCAACACGAGTGGTGACACTCCTCTAACGCAAGACAGAAGCACCATCAATATCTATAAGATTCCTGCCTTGGCTGGCATCGAAGAAGGTGACATTGTCGACGTCATCGGCGTGGTAGGCTATTATAACAATCCGCAAATCCGTGTTGCCAAGGCAGACGATGTGGTTCTTTGCGAGGTGCCTACTCCTTCTGCCGAGCTCATTGCCAACCCCACTTCCGTGACAGGCATGACTTATGATATAGAAGAAGGTGGTCCTTCCGACGTCGCCAGCTTCCTGTTGAGCGGCAACAACTTAAGCAACAACGTTGCTGTCTACCCATCTGAGAGCTTTGAAGTCTCAACCTTCCCCGCCGAGATGTTCCAACCCGAGAACCCGGCCATGGTTTACATCCCACATTCAGGATCTTTCTATGACATCAACATTACCGTACGCCTGAAAGCAGGCCTTGAGGTGGGCACATACAACGAGCAATTGTGTGTCGTCTCACAAGGTGCCGACACTCTCTTTGTCAATGTCACCGGCACCGTCACTGGCACTACCCCGCCTCCCACACCCACTGAGGGCGAATATGTCCGCATCAGCGACCTGAGCCAATTGACAGAAGGCGCCTATGTCGTCATCGCCGCCCGCTTCGATGATAACGCCACTGATTACTACGCCATGACCGCTGCCACAACGGGCAAGCCCACGGGTGTACTCTTCACTTCAGCCACCTCGGGTAGCGACGAAGTGCTGCCTGCCAGCATCGCAGATGAAGAAGAGACCTACTATTGGGTGGTCGGCGTGACCGCCAACGGTTACACCTTCACCAATGCTGCTGGCGAACTGATTGGCTATTCCAGCAGCACCAATTTTGCTACGGGTGGCGACAACACCGAATGGAGTATCGAACTCAGCACCGCTGGCGAGGCTACGATGGTACCCAACTACACGGGCTATATCATCACCAACGTAAACAACGAGTTAAGGCACTTCGCCCTGAACAGCAGCCATAACTTCGGCCCGTACCATTCCAACAATCTGAGTAGCAGCGACTACAACTTCTACCTCGACCTCTTCGTGAAGACCGAAGGCATCGAGCCTCCCACCCCTGTGGTGGCCACACCTACCTTCACGCCTGAGGCTGGCACCTATAACGAGCCACAGACGGTGAGCATCGCCTGCGCTACCGAAGGCGCCACCATCCATTACACGCTGGATGGCAGCGACCCGACTGAAAGCAGCCCCGTTTATAGCGAGCCTATTTCCATAGAAGAGACGACCACCATCAAGGCCATCGCCATGAAGGAGGGCTACGACAATAGCGCCATCGCTGAGGCCACTTACACCATCCAAGCGGGATCGGGAACGGTCGTCATCTTCAACCAAGACTGGGAAGGCGACATGAACGGCTGGACCTTCGTCGATGTGGAAGGCGAAATGAGCTGGAATGTGGCCCAATACAGCGGCAACCACTACGCCTATGCCAACGGCCACAACCATGGCGCCAACGAAGACTGGTGCATCTCACCTGCCTTCAACCTCGACGCGTATGCCAACCCTGTGTTGACATTCAGAACTGCCACCAAGTTTGATGGCAATGTCCTGCAAGTGTTCTTCTCCAATAACTACAACGGCACTAATCCAACCACAGCCACATGGCAACCTCTCACATGCGAGCTCTCGCAAGGCAATTATGTTTGGGTTGTATCAGGCGATATCGATTTGAGCAGCTTCAGCGGAACCAACTGCTACATCGGCTTCAAATACACTTGTGAAGAAAACCAAGCCGCCGCTTGGGAGGTCGATGACATCATGCTCGTTGGTCAGACCTCAGAAACAGTTGTCACCGTCACACCTTTGGCCTTGACCGGATTCAACTACACCGTGGGCGATGGCCCATCAGCTGAGCAGAGTTTCACCGTCACTGGTCTCAACTTGAGTGGAAACATCACCGTCACCGGAGCAACCGACTTTGAGATTTCTCTCGCTTCGGGCGATGACTTCAATGCACAAACCACCCTGACATTGACACCTTTAGACGGCAATGTGGAAGAAACGACCGTTTATGTACGCATGAAAGCTGGTCTCTCTGTCGGTAACTACAACAACGAAAACATCATCATTACTTGTGCCGAAGTCGACAACATCAATGTCACTTGTAGCGGTAGCGTCAGCGCCGCTCCTGTTCCTGGCGACGACTACGTCCGCATCAGCGACGTAAGTGAGCTTGCAGCCGGCAACCGCGTCATCTTGGCCTCACGCTACAACAGCACCGCTAACGCCTACCTCGCCGTAGCCAACACCCTGACAAGCGGCAAACTCGGCACCACCGAATTCAGCAGTGTTATGAACGGCAGCGACGAAGTCATCCCTGCCAGCATCCTTACCAATGAAGACAGCTACTACTGGACCATCGATGTCACCGCTGACGGCTACACCTTCACCAACGCCAACGGCCAAGTGCTCAGCTACAACAGCAGCACCAACTTCAACTTCACTGGCAACAAAACCGATTGGACCATCACTGCCGGCGTTGCCGACACCGCTTCGTTGGTTCCTGAATACAATGGTTTCAGCATCCTGAATGTCGACACACCTGACCGTGGCATGGCACTTCGTGTGACTGACGCCAACAGCGTTGTCGGAGCTTATTCCACCAGCAACATGAACAACGGCGAGTACAACTTCTTCCTCGACATCTTCATGCAAGGCGAAGGCGGTACGCCCACCGTGGCAGCCCCAACCTTCAACCCGGAAGGTGGTACTTACTACGAGGCTCAAGAAGTGACCATCAGTTGTGCTACTTCAGGTGCCACTATCCATTACAGCCTCAACTCCGAAAACGGTCCTTGGACGAATTATAATGGAGCTATCAGCATCAACGAAACCACTACCATCTGGGCATACGCTGACAAAGACGACTACAACGACAGTCCCATCGTCAGTGCCACCTACGTCATCAACGATGACGTATACATCATCTTCAACCAAGACTGGGAGGAAGACTGGCACGGTTGGACGCAAGTTAACGTGGAAGGCGAAACGGCCGAGTGGACCATCGCTGAGCACAGCGGCAACCACTACGCTTACATGAACGCCTATCAGCAAGGCGTCAACGAAGACTGGCTCATCTCGCCCGCCTTCGACCTCGACAGCTACAGCGACGTCGTGCTGACTTTCATCACAGCCAAGAACTACAATGGTCCCGATATCGAGGTGTATTTCTCCAATGACTATGACGGGCAAAACCCGACCACTGCTACATGGCAAGCCCTTGCCTGCCAACTCTCGGAAGGCAGCTGGAACTGGGTTGAATCAGGAACCATCAGTTTGGACGCTTTCAGTGGCAGCAACTGCTACATCGCCTACAAGTACACCAGCACCGAAGACCAAGCTGCCGGTTGGGAAGTCGATGACATCCTGCTCACTTCTGGCACCGCAGGCATCCCTTCCATCACTGCCACGCCTAATGTCCTTGCAGACTTCGAATATGACTTTGGTCAAGGCCCATCCGAATCACACAGCTATATCCTGACCTCTGCCAACCTCGAAGGCGAAGGTGATATCACCGTTTCTGTCACCGACAACTTTGAAATATCGCTCGACAACGATGCTTTCGTCAGCAATATCACGCTCGAATTTGGAGAAGGTGCCATCATCAACCAACCATTGACGATCTATGTACGCATGGTTGCCGGTCTCAATGCTGGCAGTTATACAGGCACTATTAACCACACAGGTGGCGGAGCAACCGCAACCGTCAGCCTGACGGGTATCGTTCATGGCGAAGGCGAGTCTAACATCACCGCCTACATGCCTTACTACATTGAAGGTAACAACGGCACGAACAACAACCGCGTGCCTGTGGCCACGGCAGCCCAACTCGAGAACCTTGAGCCCAACACGACTTACCGCTACACCAACCAGTTCGTCGACGACAACGACGGTCCTGAGACTGCTGGCGCCGGTAATGTCATCTACGCCAGTCCAGATGGTTTCTACCGCAGCACCAGCCCGAGCCTTTCGACGGAAGGTGGCTATGGTGAGTTTACCACCGACGAGGAAGGCACCGCCTTTGTTTGGTTCATCAACGAGCCTACGGCCAATGCCCGCTTCACCCCTGGCAACCATGTATACCTCCGCATCCGCATCAACGACGGCAACGACGGCACCACGGTCAGCCAGACCTTTACCACCCAGGACTACGCCACCGTGCTCACCTTCGGAAACGAGCGCGATGCCTACCAAGGCACAGCCTTCTATGCCAAGAGCAATGAAGCGCCTATGGGCTTCGCAGCTCTTTACACTGATGCCAACCACATGGAACGCCCTGTTTATTCCACACCCATCGAAACCACTGGCGTCGACTATGGTAGCATCAACCAATATGCCGACTTCTACAAAGAACTGGTAGCTGGCAAGGACGGTTGGTTTGGCGGCATCATACCCAACAACAATGAAACCGGCATCAACCTCATTTGGATTTACGACATGAACGGTGGTTCGTCGGAATACGAAGCCACCCAAGGCCAATGGTATCCTGATGCCAACACTGTCAACCCGAATGCCGGCCTTGACGAGCCCATTTTCATCGACCTCACCGACAACAGCATTGACGAGCCCACAGAGGTCAACGTGAAGGTCATGAGCATCGGCCATGAGTTTGTCATCGAAAACGGCGACAACGCCCACTATAGAATGACCGTGTACAACGTGCTCGGTCAGCCCATGATGATGAAACAGATCAACGCAGGCAGCACTGAGCGNNCATGAGTTTGTCATCGAAAACGGCGATGATGCGCACTATAGCATGACCGTTTACAACATCCTCGGTCAACCCGTAATGAAGCAACAGATCAACGCAGGCAGCAGCAATCGCATCAGCCACAACCTTGCCTGTGGTGTATACGTAATACGTTTAGAAAACAACCAGAACAGAGTTTCTGTGAAGATTATTGTTAGGTAAGTAATTCCTTCCCCCTAGGGGAAAACAAAAGTCCGGAAGCCAATGGCTTTCGGACTTTTTTATTGTTATCGATGCATAAACTATACTATCCGATAATTCAGATCTCCACCATCCCATAGCAGTCGAAATAATCCGCTTGGGTGAT
>DBXU01000054.1 GCA_002310075.1 Bacteroidales bacterium UBA1204
CCCTCTGATTGGAGCTTGCGGATGCCCTTGCGGAATTCATCGTAGGTGGTTGCTGAGAATTTGCTGAGTTTCAGGTACCCGATTTTATCGTCCAGCATATAAGCGATGTCAACGCTATAGGTCGGGATGACGCCTCGTGTGATGACAAAGGTCTGAAGCCCCTCCATGCCACGGCGCAACACTTCCACTTTGACCTTGGTGCCCTTAGGCCCTTTGAGTTTGCGCATCACATCCTCGTTCTTAAGCTTGACGCCGGCAACAAGGGTGTCGTCGACGTTGATGATGCGGTCGCCAGCCATGATGCCTACTTTCTCGGAAGGGCCGCCTTTGATGACGCTGACGATGGCAACGGTGTCTTTCTCGATACGAAACTGCACGCCGATGCCTTCAAAGCTGCCCAGCAAGGGGTCGTTGATGGCATTGAATTCCTCCAAAGAGACATATTGGCTGTGTGGGTCGAGTTCCTCCATCATGGCCACGATGGCGTTCTCTTCCATTTTTTTGGCGTTGACGGTGTCGACATATTCTTGTTGGATATGCCAAAGCACCTCGTCGAACTTGCCAATCTCCGTGGTGGTGGGCACGCTTTTGCGGACGTTGGTCCTATTACCTTTATTAATATAGAATCCCAATAGTACGCCTGCCACTAGGAATAGTAGGAATAGTAGGGATGTGCTTTTTCTTTCTTCCATGAGATGTGAATTGGTGGAATGAGTTGGGCTTGAATTGCAAGGAGACGCCTGTTGGGGCGTCTCCTTGGAAATGATTTATGGGAAGAATCAGATGGCAGCGCTTGAGAGTTCGAGCGTCTTATCCATCTTCCTGAATAGTCCTTGCAAGACGGTGCCAGGTCCCACTTCGACGACCGTTTTGACACCTGTTGCCAAGATGTTGTTCATCGTCTGGGTCCAAAGGACGGGTGAAGTCAGTTGGGCGATGAGGTTCTTCTTGATGATTTCAGGGTCGTTGACGGATTGTCCTGTCACGTTTTGGTATATGGGGCAGATGCCTTGGCTGAATTTGGTGTCGTTGATGGCTTCGGCCAGCTCTACGCGGGCGGGCTCCATCAGGGGACTGTGGAAAGCACCTCCTACGCTGAGTGGCACCACACGCTTGGCGCCAGCTTCGCGCAACTTGTCGGAAGCTAAGGCGACGCCTTCAGTAGAGCCCGAGATGACCAGCTGGCCGGGACAGTTGTAATTGGCAGGAACAACGACGGCGTCTTTGACGGAAGCGCAGACGTCTTCGATGACTCTGTCGTCGAGGCCGAGGACGGCTGCCATGGTGCCGGGTTGGATCTCGCAGGCTTTTTGCATGGCCATGGCTCGTTTGCTGACGAGTCGGAGACCGTCTTCAAAGGAAAGCACCTTGTTGGCTACAAGAGCCGAAAACTCACCCAATGAGTGACCTGCCACCATGCTGGGATCAAAGTCTTCAAGCATCGTGGCCAAAATGACAGAATGTAAGAAAATGGCAGGCTGGGTCACCTTGGTCTGACGCAAATCGTCTTCAGTACCCTCAAACATGATGTCGGTGATCTTGAATTTGAGGATATTGTTGGCCTTGTGGAACATGTCCTTGGCCTTGGATGATTTGTCGAACAAGTCTTTGCCCATCCCTACGAATTGGGCACCCTGACCTGGAAAAACATATGCCTTTATCATGAAAATACTATATTTAAAAGGGTTTCAAAAATTAGTGTAGTTGTGATCCAATAAGTTGAAAGAACTCCGCCCGGGTGGTCTCCCGTTCGAAGGCCCCAATAAAATCGCTGGTGGTAGTCACCGCGCTTTGCTTTTGGACGCCTCGCATCGACATACACAAATGTCGTGCCTCAATGACAACGGCAACGCCGAGAGGATGAAGTGCCTCGTTGATGGCGTTTTTGATTTGTGTGGTGAGCCGTTCCTGTACTTGAAGACGACGCGAATAGGCTTCCACAACGCGTGCAATCTTGCTGAGGCCGGTGATGTAACCATTGGGGATGTAGCCGACATGAGCCTTGCCGATGAAGGGGATCATATGGTGCTCGCACAACGAATACACTTCGATGTCTTTGACGATGACCATCTGTTTGTAATCCTCCTTGAAACGGGCTGACAACAGAATCTCCATAGGGTCTTGCTCGTAGCCGTGTGTGAGGAATTGCATCGATTTGGCCACGCGCAAAGGCGTCTTAAGAAGACCTTCTCGTTGAGGGTCCTCTCCTAAAATCTCCAGGATGGCTTTGTAGTGTTCCTGAAGTTTGGCAAGCCTTTCCGTGTCGTACTGTTCTATGGCTTCGTAGCCGAAATGCTTATACAGCTTTTCGTTCTCCATACATCAGCCGATTTTCTGTTTGGGCATCGATATGGTCGATTGTTGGCCCATGACGCACTTGCCGGTAAATTGCGCTCCCACTTCGATGAGGAGTTGTTTTGTGGTAAGGTCCACTTCCACCTTTGATGTGGCTTTTAAGGCGGTCAGTTCATCGGTTTTGATGTTGCCTTTCACAACGCCTGAGATCTCGGCCTGCTTGCAGGTGAGGTCTCCTTCCATGATGCCAGACTGTCCGATAAACACTTTGCCGTTCGATTTCAGGGAACCGATAAGATGGCCGTCGATGCGGATGTCGCCACTCGATTCGATATCGCCTTTGATGACGGTGCCGTTGCCAATCAGATTGCGTGCAGGTGATTCCATAATGCTCATGTATTGTTAGTTATTGTTAGTTGTTTTTTATAAATTGTTGATACTCTTCCAAGTCTTTCGCTTGGTAGAAAGCAGGATAATTCTTGATGGATATCGGCAGTACCGAGTATTGCTCTTTGTCGATGCCTCCAAAGACATAATCGGAAAGGAATAGCGATTCGATATAGTCCTTGGCTAACTTTTCATTCTCGAAATTGCCGATGGTGATGAGGGTTAGCTCGTCGTTGAGTAGGACGCTCTTGATGTTGAACGTCCTGACACGGTATTCTTTGCTGTTGAAGTCGCTGATACGCACTTTGAGGGGCTCGACGCGCACTTTCTTGGTGTTGCATACCACCATGGCGAAGTGCTCGATGTTAGGCTCGTGAGTATAGGGCGTTTCTTTTTTCACCTCTGGTTGGTCGGCGCCCTCTTTTTGGATGTCGTTGAGGACGAGGCCCAGGTGATATTCTTCGTTGATGTTGTTCAGCACCTCTGTGGCATAGGGGGTGATGCTGCTGTTGGGATAGGTGCGTACCAGGTCGTAGAGGGCAAATGCCATGGTGTCGAGCGAGATGAGACGTCCTTTGGCAACGGCGTTGAGGAAAGCGAAACGGGGCATCAAGGCGGTATCGTTTTCATACATTTCCATGGCTCTTTCGGTGTTCATCTTAACACGATAGAACTGGCCGGCTTCAAAGGCATCGTAGGTCTTGGCATAAAAATCGGACGCTTCTTTTTCTTCGGCTTCCAACTTCTTGAAGTAGGCAGGGTCGGAGATGAACTGTGCATAGCTCGAATTCGGGTATTTGTCGAAGATCTTGCCTTTGTAGATGGCGGCTTCCTCGGTTTGCGACAAGTCGTTGTGCAACTTGTAGAGCGCATACCAGGTAGGCAGTTCCTTGCTGTATCCCGGGAAACGGTTGTCGAGTTGTGTATACGACTCGATGGAACGACGGGTGTCCGACAAACGGTCCATGTAGATGAACCCTAGGTTGTAGAGCGCATCGGCAATCAGCGAGTCGCAAACCATCTTCTGCTCGGGCGTGAAAGGCAGGTTGATGAGGTAATAGCCTCTGTCGTGGTTTGTATAGGAAGCGTTGATGGAATCTTGCTTGGCCTTTTGGTTCTTGGCAGCAGTCAGATCGTCGTTAGAGATTTCGTCTCCACGCAGAAAGGCAGCCACACTTTGTCGGTCACTGATGCGCCAGTTGTCTTCGAGTTTACGCATGCCCCACTTGCGGGAGAATTCGGTGAAGCCTTTGGTCAAGGCGGTTTGGTTGTAGAAATACCATGCCGACGAGTTTTCTTTGTTGGGTTCGGATGTGGCTTCGGGGGCGATGTTGCCTGAGCCAGAGCCCATCAGGGCAAGCTGTTCCTCGTATTCCTTCTTTTCCTTTTCAAGCTGTTCGTTCTCGATGACTTGTGCAATGATACGGTCGATGAGTTGGTTGCGCGACACGGAATCCATGTCGGCCACACGCAGAAGGCTGTCTTGGTCGCGGACGACGCTGGCGTACATCACTAGTTCGTTGAGCGTTTGCGAGATGTTACGGATGCTGTCGTAGCCTTCGAATTCGCGTGTCATGCTGGTGACAGCCGTGTCGTAGTAGGCTTGGGCCAGTTCATAGTCGTTGCGGTCGAAGAGCATGGTGGCGACTTTCAGGGAGGAGATGGCTCTTTGGATGGCGTTGTTTTGATAGGCGGACACGGATTTGCGCAGATAGTTGATGGCCTTGTTCTCGTCGCCTTCGCGTAAGGCTAACTCAGCCATGGCATAATAGATGCGGTCGTGGAATTCGTCGTTGGCAGACTCACGCAGCATCTTGTTCATCATCTTGTAGAGTTCCTTGGCGTTGTCGGAAGAGCCCATCTTGGCCATATTCATCTTCGACTCGAAGGCCATTTCGTATTCAGGGCTTCTCTTGATGACTTTCTTGAATTGTGCGATGGCGCGGTCGGCGTCGTTTTGCGACATGTAAATCTGTCCCAAGATGAACATGGCTCGGGTGCGCAGGTCGCGGTCTTTGCAAGTCAGCATGCCGCTTTTCAGGTATTTGATGGCATGGCTGTAGTCTTTAATTGCAATGTAGTAGTCGGCGATGGTGAAGTCAAGGTCTTTGGTGATCTCTTTGGGCAGTTTCTTCGCCATGGCGCATTTGGCCTGCAACTGTTCGATGTTGGCCCCGGCTTTGGGGTATTCTTCCGTTTGGATGAAAGTCTTCACCAACCACATGTTGGCCACAAGGGCGATGTCGTTGTAGTTGTATTCATTGGCCACGAAGTCGAAAGTGCGCTTGGCTGGGATGTAGTCGTGCTTGTAGAAGTGCGCCTTGCCCATGACGAGATAGGCATCGTCGATCCACTTCACCCTTTCGCGACTGCCAAACTTCATGGAGTGCTTCTGTACACAGATGGAGGTCTTCTCCAAGGCACGGTCCATGGTGGAGTTCATGGAGGAACCGTTGGCTTGGGTGCCGTAGTTGTGTACGCGCAATATCTTGGAGTAGTCATCTTTGGCGATGCCTCTCAGCTGCTTGTCACCGTCTTTCAAACTTCGTTCTCCATTCCAGTACACGTTGTAATGGCTGGTGAGGTTGTGGTACATACGGCGCGTGATGGTGTTCTTCTTGGTCGAACAGCCACCAAGAAGCAGAAGGCTGAGCGCACAGCCTATCGTCACGATTATGTAGGTTTTATTTCGCACTTCGTTGTTTGGTTAATTACTTCAATATAACTCCATTTTACAACAATTATTATCCTATGCCGATGCTAATGGAGCATGATTATTTGCGTTGCTCGAACCATTTGCTGGCTTCGATGAAGAGCACCGAATCGGTGGGCTCTTCCAAATTGGATTTCAAGGCCACGGCAAGGCTGTCTTGTGCGGTCTTGAATTCGTTGAGCAACAATGTGTTAAAATCTGCCTTCCGACGCTCTTCGATGCGGTTTTTTTGTAAGTCCAAGGCTTGCAAGGCTTTCGCTTTGTAGTCGTTCATCCCAAAAAATGGCATCAGGTTTTGTGCCAAGCGTAGGCTGTCATCAACCCAGTTGAAAGCGATGGGCTCGTCGATGGATTGAAGCTTGTGTTTTTCGCATAAGGCAGGCGATTCGTTTTGAATGTTTTCCAGTTCACGGGCAAACTCGACGGCAACACGTTCCGCCTTTTCCTTGGCCATGTTGTCCTTGATCTTGGGGACATACATGAAAGCAATCAGGCAAATCAGGCCCAGCAGAAGGATGGCGATGAGCAACTTGACAAGGGGATGGCCCTTGGTGATGGACGACTTGACTTCCGAGATGCTGTCGTAACGCTGTTCCTTTGAGAATTGCGTGCAATGGGTGGCAGTGCTACTGTATTGCTTTGAGATGTTACGTTCTCCTATGAACTCCATGATCTTGCCCAAAGAATAGATGTCGGAACGTGAGTCTATATCCTCGCCCTTGATGATTTCAGGAGCCACAAACTCCATCTCCTTGATGAGAAGCTCGCGATCGGCTTCCTGCGGAGTTTCAGGTGCACCGAAGTCGATGAGTCTGACCCGGTAGTCGTTGGCAGTGATGAGGATGTTCTCTGGGTTCAGGTTGGCATGGATCACTTGGTTGCGGTGGATGTATGTCAAGGCATCGCATAGGTCGACAAGGATGTTCTTGACTTGTTTTTCAGAAAGTGTACCGACACGGACATGCTCCGCCAACGTTTTACCTTCCACATAGTCGAAAACGATGCAGTCGCCCAACCCTTCCAGTGGAGTGAATTCGATGGCCTTACGGATGAACTTGTTCTCCAACATGCTGGTGGTCTCGTACTCCTGGCGCAAGGCAGCGCGACATTTGGCATCTTGGGCACAGGAGGCCTTCAAGGCTTTGATGATCACCTTCTTTCCGTTGTTTTTGGCCGTGAAAAGCCTGCTGTTTCCATACCGAGAAGCATAGAAAGGCTTGATCTCTGAATAGGCTCCCGAACTCGTGGGAAGCTTGTCTTTCAACGGGCTGGCTTCGTTACCATTCCCTTGTTCGTTCGAAAATATGATTTCTGACATTTCTTCATAATGGATTTGGGTGCAAATATAGGCTATTTTTTCGTACGCGGTTTATAATTAATGCAGTTTTGCCTTTTTTTATTCATTTTTGAAGCGAAAGCCACGACAACAAAAAAGTATTCCTATCTTTGTAGCATCACTTGTCAATAATCATGAGAAACGCCTTTTTGTTCTTGCTTCTGCTGCCTTTTTCGCTCTTCGGACAAGTTGTCGACGATTTCTCCGATGGCGACTTTTCCAACAACCCTGCATGGTATGGAACGGCAGATAAATATGTAGTCAACAATAGTTTTCAACTACAACTCAATGCTGATGGTGAGGGCGCTGCCTATCTTTCGGTGCCTATCGTTGAGTATGAGTCGATGGAATGGCAGTTTTGGATTCGGGAGGCTTTTGCGCCTTCTGGCAACAACTATACGGAGGTATGGCTCAGCGCCGACAATGCCGATTTGTCACAAGTTACAAAAGGCTATTATCTCCAGTTCGGTGAGGCAGGCGCTCAAGATGCCATCGAATTGTTTCGTAAGGATTCCGAGGGGCAACAGAGCATTTGTCGCGGTACGGCAGGTGCCATCGCTTCGTCGTTTGCCGTGGCAGTCAAGGTGACCTGTGACCGCGAAGGCAACTGGATGATCCAGACTTGTTACAATAATTCTGGTATTTATGTCATTGAAGCACAAGGCGTCGACGACATCTATGGCAAGGGAGGGCATTTCGGCTTTTCGTCCAAGTTCACTTCGAGCAATGCCAAAAAGTTTTATTTCGATGACGTGTATGTCGGGCCACGCATCGCTGACCACGAGCCACCTGAGCTATTGACATGCGAGGTGCTCGACATTATGCACCTTCGGCTGACCTTCAGCGAGGCCCTTGACGAGGTCTCGGCATTGAGTCATTCGAATTACATGGCGGATAACGGCATGGGCCATCCTGCCGCAGTTGCGTTTGGTGAGAATCCTGCTACTGTCGTTCTGGCATTTGAACGCGAGATCGGCAACGGCGTCAACTACACCCTAACGGTTGGCGGTGTCAAGGACATGTGGGGTAATGTGATGGAGACCACCACGATGGCTTTTTCCATCTACGAAGCCAACGCCAACGATGTCGTTATCAACGAGGTGATGGCAGATCCAAACCCCGTGGTGGGCCTGCCCGAGTGGGAGTATGTTGAGCTTTATAATGCCACCGAATTCGCCATCGACTTGAAGGACTGGCAGGTGCAAATTGGATCGAATGACAATGTCATAGGCAATTATGTATTGGCACCGCATGGCTATGTCATCCTATGCCATAACGATGCTATCCCGGAGCTGCGGCAGTATGGCGATTGCATCGGTTTCAGCAGTTTCTCGGTAGGCAACGCTTCGTCTGCGATGTTCCTTTATAGTGAAGAAGGTCTTCTTGTTTCAAGAATCAACTTCAACAGCAGCTGGTACCATGATCCCGACAAAGAGAATGGAGGTTGGTCGGTGGAGCAAATCGACCCGCTGAATCCTTGCGCTGGGGCTTCCAACTGGACCGCATCAGTCGATGTCACGGGCGGTACGCCGGGACGCCTTAATTCGGTGGATGGCGAAAACAACGTGGCGCCTGCTGTGGAACGTGTGAGCATGTTCGGCAATTACATCGTCCAGCTGTGGTTCGACCAGCAGATGGATGCTGCCAGCTTGTTGCAGCTGCAAAACTATCTTGTGGAGGAGACGGCAGAGCATCCCCAACAATTGGAGACGAATCCCACGGATCCTAGCTACGTGGGATTGCTTTTCGACCATGGTTTTGACGAGGGCGTCGTCTATACGCTGGTCGTCGATGGCGTCACCAACTGCGTGGGCACGGCCATCGCCGCTGGCACACGGGTGTCGTTTGGCATCCCCAACGAAATCGCTGTAGGAGAGATCCTTATCAACGAGATACTCTTCGATCCCATCGCGCCGGGAGTGGATTATGTGGAGTTGTACAACAATTCCGACAAAACCTTCGACCTCAGCTCTTTGATGCTGGGCGTCGTCAAGGAGAGTTTCCCCAACCCTGCCGACACCACCTTGAAAGAGATTACGGCCGACAGCCGTTTGTTCTTGCCCCAATCCTATGTTTTGTTGTCATCCAATAGTGAGATTGTCGGCCAGCAATATGGTTGCCCGACCGACAATTATGTGCAGATGGCTTCGTTTCCAGGTTACGCCAACGCAGGGGGTACAGCGATTCTGATGGGCAGGGACGGCACCGTGGTTGACGAGATGCGCTTCTCCGAAAAGATGCATTATCCGCTGCTCAAGGTTACCAAAGGCGTTTCACTGGAACGTGTCGCCTTCGACCAGCCCTCGATGGCCGCCGACAACTGGCATTCTGCGGCAGAGCGAGTGCATTTCGGCACGCCTGGACAGCCCAACTCGATGATGCAAAGCGCCGAGCCTTCCAGCGATGAGATTTCCATTAATCCCGACATCTTTTCGCCCGACGGCGATGGCATCGACGACGCTTGTTTCATCAGCTACCGTTTCGACGAGGCTGGTTACACGATGAACACCTATGTCTTCAATGTGGCTGGCCAGCTGGTGCGGCACTTGGTGAAAGGCGAGTTGGTGGGACAGGAAGGCAGTACCATTTGGAACGGTGTTGACGGCAATGGCAACCGTGTTCCCGTTGGCGTGTATGTCGTCGTAACCGAAGTCTTCAATTTCGATGGTAAGGTGAAACAATTCAAGAATGCCGTTGTGGTTGGAACGCGCTGATTATAAATACGTCGCGTTCAACGTTTACATATCCATGTTGGATTGCGCTACAAGCTGTTTTGTGTCGGGATTGAAAGCCGTCAGGTTGCCTAAGCCGGGTTTGTCGGTCACAAAGACGCCATTGTCCAAGGCGATGAAGTCGTAAACGGAAGCATTTTCGATGACCAAGTTGATGAAGCTGTAATCGACGGGGATGTGCCCGTGGACGATCTTCTTGCCACGTGTCTTGCCAAAATCGACTTTGAACCGACGGGTCCACATCATGCTGTGCTCGTCCTCGAAAGGGTTGGCAATGTTGAAGTTCATGCCGGCATGGACTAGGATGTATTCTTCCAATTCGATGTAAGGCACACAGGCGTTCATCCAATCGATGTAACGTTGCGGGATCTCGCGCGGATGTTTCACGTTGAAGCTCTCCAAAGTGGCCTTGGCTCCTACGGTTTCCCAGTCTTTTTGCTCTTGGTGCTTGCCGCCGAAGAGCCTTTTCTTTTGGTCGGCCTCGTAGGCTTTCACACACATGTCCTCGTGGTTGCCTTTGATGAAAAACACGTTGTATTCCTCTTCATGGAGGTGCATCAGATAGTCGATGACGCCCTTGCTGTCGGGACCTCGGTCGATGTAGTCGCCCAAAAAGTAGAGATGGTCGTGCTTGGTCACCTTGAGCAGGTTCTCAAGCAGCGCCTGAAGGGTCCGGGAGCAGCCGTGAATGTCAGGGATGATCCAGCGTTGCGACATGGGTCAGAAACGTTTGTTCAGTTCTAGCGCATCATACTGTTTGCGTAGCTTCGTCTTGAAGGTCCAGCGCACGTCTGAGATCCAGCGGCGGCACAGCTCGTTGTAGTCGACGAAGACGGAATAGGAGAAGAACAGCAGCACGATGCCGCACAAAGCCCAATACCACGGATGCAGCTTGCAAAGTAGGAGTATGGCCCCCACAATGAAGACGATGGGGAAGAGCACCAATCGTACGCCGAAGCTGACCGTGTTGCCGAAGGCGGGGTCTTTCAGTTGCCTCCTGATGATAAGCGTGGTGAGCCAAACGGGGAGGTTGACGATGGCCGACGCCACATAATAGGGAAGACCTATCAGCAGGACCAAAAACTTCCATAAGGAGTTGACCAAAGGATATTTCTTGGCTGTCGAGGTGACTGAGATCTTCTGCCGTACGCGTTCTGTAGCAAAGTCCATCACACGGCTGAAATAGCTTTTAGCCTCTTCGGGCTTTTCTTCCCTGAATTGCAGCACCTTGTCGACGGTGGCACGGTTGCGCAGCATCTTTTGGTAAAGGCCACCAGCGCGTTTCTCGTTTTTCATCTTCACGATTTCCCAGATGGCATCGTAATCCTCGTCATCGGGGATATAGGTGAACAGTTTTGAGATTTCCTCGCCCAGCTTCTCCTTCAGTTGGTTGATGGTGACGGCCTCGTTTTCCTCAGTGGTGTTTTTAAGAAATTCGGTCACGTTGATGGGGTCCCCGAAGTTGATCATCGCCGTGCTTCGGAAGCGGAAATAGTCGCCGTATTCGATGGCGGTGGGGATGATGTAGATTGGCTGTTGTCCGCCAAACTGCTTGTTGGCATCGACGGCGATGTGGAACAGGCCTTTTCCCATACGCATCAGCGAATGCTTGGTGCGGTGAGTCCCTTCAGGGAAGAGGTAAAGGTCGACATGGTCGTGGATTACGTCGACGGCCTTGTTGAGCGAGTCGTCGTTTTGACGCACGGCGGCCACGCCGTTTCGGATGCGGAAGATGGGAAGGATGCGCAGGAAGTGCAGGATCTTGGCCACAGCAGGGTTCTTGAAGATGTCGCCACGTGCAATGAACACTTTTTTCATGTTGTCGGATGACAACAGCACCAAAGCGTCCATTAGCGTGTTACTGTGGTTGACGCCGAAAATCAAGCCCCCTTCTTTTGGGAGGTTCTCTTTCCCATGTACTTCAAAACGGCGATACGAACGGCGGGTATGCCAGTTGACATAAGGCAGGAGAAATGAGTACCAAAAGTCGGGATCTTGTATCTTTTTTGCCATAGATTTTTTCGGTTAATTGAGTGCGCGAAATTACAAAAAAAGGCCTAACATGGGATTTTTTTTCATATATGAGCATAAAAATTGTACTTTTGCCTGCCTAAAGTAGTCAAAATGAAGATAAAAACACAAAACAACACGATTTTTTTCCTTGTTTTTTTAACTTTAGTTTTTTTTGCTTCTTGTAAAAATAATACTGATAATCAGCGTGATAGTGAAGAGGCTCTTGTTGAGGATACCTTGACGGTTTTTGAGCATCTTATGGAGCGTGGCACCTTGGTGGCGGTGACCAACTGTGGTGAGATCAACTACAACGAATTTGGCAGGAAGCCTTCCGGATTCGAATATGATCTGCTCAGCGATTTTTGCAGTTCATGCGGTCTTGAGTTGGAGATGCGTGTCGAGGACAATCTTGACACGTGTTTCATGATGTTGGATAGCTGCGAGGTCGACGTGGTGGCGGCTGGCATCGGCCTCACCAAGGAGATGAAACGCCGTTATCTGATGTCGAACCCCATACTTGCCCAACGTTGTGTGTTGGTGCAGCGATTGCCCAAGGGCTGGAATGCCATGTCGACCGACAACGAGGTCGAAAGCCAGCTGTTGCGCTCGCCGCTCGACTTGGCGGGTAAGACCATCCATGTCGCCAAGGGCAGCTATGCCGTGAAAGTGCTTGAATATCTTTCCGATTGCATCGGCGACACCATCATGATAGTGCAATGTGACACCTTGAATGGCATCGAGTTGGTGGATGCCGTTATGGACGGCAGGGCCGACTATACGGTTGTAGAGGAGTATGTTGCCAAGATGGCGTCGGTAGGGCAGAAAGGCCTCGATGCCAAGCTGGCTGTCAGCGTCGAGCAGCCCATCGGTTGGGCGGTGCTCAACCAGAACTCCGACTCCTCGTTGGTGAATGCCATCAACAACTGGATCGACGGCGTGGAGCAGCGGCATTTGCGCCGTTTGCTGGCCAAGTATGTCAACAACGGAAGGCAGCACCGCATCAAGCCGCAGGCAGGTCAGCTGTCGGAGTTTGACCCGCTGATCAAGAAGACGGCCAAGAAGATCGGCTGGGACTGGCGCTTGTTGGCGTCGCTCATCTGTCAGGAGTCGCATTTCAAGCTCGATTTGGAGAGCGAGAAGGGCGCTTTCGGCCTGATGCAGCTCATGCCCGTGGTGATGGAGAAATACGGCATCGACTATGAGTCGTCGCCCGAGGAGCAGATCGAAGCCGGCGGCAAGCTGTTGGCCTATCTCGGCGACTGCTTCGAGAACAAGGTGGCCGACAGCACCGAAAGGATTAAGTTTGTGCTGGCTTCCTACAATGCAGGCCTCGGTCATGTGTACGATGCCCAACGCTTGGCGGCCAAATATGGCGCTGACCCCGAGGTGTGGGACAACAGCGTCGACTATTATATCCTCAACAAGTCGAAGTATTACAACGACACCTGCTGTCGTGCCGGTTACCTGCGTGGCGGCGAGACATACCGTTTCGTGGAGGAGGTCCTCGATCGTTTCTATCAGTATCAGGCGAGCTATAACTGATTTTTAGGATTCTTTTTGAACTTGCGGTTTGCTTTTTTGGCGGGAAAAGGGTATTTTTGCGCCTATGATCCTGTGATGCACTACCTCGACAGCATCGTCACTTCAAATAATTTGCAGAATTTGTCGTACACATACGATAAATTCGGTAATTTAGCCAGCCGGAAGGACAACCTTCGCAATCTGGAAGAAGGCTTCCACTACGACAAGATGGACCGCTTACCCCACATACGCCTTGGCAACACATCCAGTCGCATCAGATACGACGCCCTCGGCCGCATGACGTCGAAGCAGGCCGACGGTCAGGCTGTGTTTTCGGCGGCCCAGTACGACTACGTGGGCCCCGACGGGCAGCTGCGCCCCCATGCCGTGAGCGGAGCGGTCGTGTCGGCCAACCCGTTCCCTACGGACAGCCTGGGCTTGGACTACACGATGTTCGACAAGGTGCTGGAGGTGGGCTGGTCGAGCAACAGGCGGATGCGTTTCGACTACGGCTACGACCACCAGAGGATACGCGTTGTCACCGACAGGAACATGCCGCCTATCCATAAGACCTACATCGGCAACTGCGAGCG
>DBXU01000115.1:0-3428 GCA_002310075.1 Bacteroidales bacterium UBA1204
TGGTACTTCTCCACCACGCGGATCTGCTGGTCGTCGAGGCCCATCTCGTTGCGGTGCTGGTAGACATAGTCGATGCGCTCGAAGAGTTTCGGGTTCATCATGATGGCATCGCTATGTTTCGAGAGCATGGGCAATACCTGCTCTGCGATGGCGATCATCTCGTCGTTGGTGAGGCATTCGTTGAGGTTGAAGAACACGTTGCTGACGCGGTCGAGGGTCTGGCCTGACTTGTCGAAGGGCAGGATGGTGTTCTCGAAGGTCGGCGTCTCGGTGTTGTTGACGATGGCGTCTATCTCGCCTTGTTGTTCTTTGATGCCGGCTTCGAAGGCAGGCATATAGTGTTCATTCTTGATTTGGTCGAATGGTGGCACCTGGAAGGGTGTCGTGTATTCGGTCAGGAAGGGGTTGGCTGCAGGAGCCTCCACTTGTTTTGCCTGCTTGTTGTCGCAAGCGCTTAATGCGATGATACTTAAAGCGATCACGTGTAAGAGTTTTTTTGACATGTTATGTTTGTTTATGGATTGAATTCTTGTTACCAGCCTCCGCCGCCTCCGGCGCTCACTGTGGTGACCATCGAGTTGACGTTGACCGTAGTCTGGCTGCCGCCCGAGTAGGTGACGTTACCTGTATAGTAGCCGTTCCAGTTGTTGCCGCCGCTGATGGTGCCGTTGTATCTTACGGTGTAGCTCTGGCCAGTCTGTAGCTGGGGGTCGGTGAAGAGCATGACCATGCTGCTGCCCCATCCAGGACCTCCACCGCCGCCACCGGTGAATTGCGGGCATTGGTAGGTGCAGAGGACGGTGCCGTCCGACTTGAGGATTTGTATGGCATAGCCCGGCTGCGTGTTGATTTTCAGCGAGGGCTGGGTGCAGACATTCGTGCTCGGGTTGCTGGTGCCGCCACCTGTGCCAATGCTGGTGCCGCCAGTGATCTTGAACTGGTTGTTGTCGCAGTCGAAGCCTTCCTCAGGCTGGCGTGCACCGTTGGAGATGTTAAGGCCTCCGTTCAGGAACATGGTGCCGTTCGAGTCGGTGCCGTCGTTATTGTCGCTGTGGGCATAGTAGATGCCACCGTTGAGGGTGAGGTTCTGTGCCGCATTGACGGCATCGTCTTTCACGGAATAGGCTTCGATGTTGCCGCCGTTGATGGTCAGCGTGGCCTTGCTCTCGATGCACTCGCCGCCTTCGTTTTGGGTCTGTGTGCAATGTACAGTGATGGTGCCGCTGTTGATGGTCAGGTTGCCACGGCTCTTCACGCCTTTTGGATTGGCATAGTCGCCGCCACCCCAAGGACCTCCGCCACCACTGCTGATGGTGATGCGCTCGCCGCTGGTGGTGACGTTGAGGATGAGGCCGTCGTCGCTGCCGCCTTGTGTGCCGAGTGTCAGCGTGGAGGTGGTATGGCTGTCGTCACCTACGTTGATGCCCTTGCCACCCCTTCCGGAGCTGCTGAGGGTGAGGTTGCCTGAGAGGATGCTCATGTTGCCATCCGACCGCAGACAAGCCGAGGTGTAGGCGTCTTTGGTGCTTCCACTGACGGTGTAGGTGGCGCCGTCGCCTTGGGTAGTGATGACGAAAGTGCCTCCGTCGATGGTCATGTTGCCGTCGGCGCTGATGCCCTTGCCGCCATGGTTGGTGGTGGGCAGGGTGATGGTGAAGTCACCGCCCGTGATGTGAATGTCAGTGTCGCATTTGATGGCGGTGCAATAGGCAGGCACGTTTTGGTTGTCGACCGACTCCAAGACGGTGCTGCCCGAAGACGTGATGTCGAGAGTGCCGCCCGTGATGGTGATGTCGGCGTCGCATTTGATGCCTTTCGACATGTCGCCGGAGTGCTCGATGGTAAGATGTCCGCCGTTGATGTTGATAAGGTCATCGCCTTTGATACCTTTACCATCCTGGCCGCTGTTGTGGATGGTCAGCGTACCGTCGTTCATGGTGAAGACACCTGATACCTTAATGCCCCTTTGGCTTTCAGCCGTCGTGTTGATGCTGAGGTCGCCGTTTTGGATCGTGACGCTACCTGAGATGTCGAGACCGTCGCTTCCAGCAGAGACGATGTCAAGCGTTCCACCATTCCAAATGAGGTTGCTGCTGCCATGGATGCCGTCGCTGTCGGTGTCAAGGATGTTGATGGTGCCTGCGTTGACGGTAAGTGTACCTTCGACGGAGATACCGTGCTTGGCGTTGCCGGTGACTTGCAGGGTACCTGTGCCGTTCACGGTGAGATTACCAGCGGCATACAAGGCCCCGTTAATGGCGCTGTTGGCGCCGTCGGCAATGGAAGAGACGCCTTTCAAGGTGAGAGCCACGTTGACGTTAGAGGCTATGTTGACAGCCGCCGTGCTTGTGCTGGCCAGCGAGAGGCTGTTAAGTGTCAGGTTGAAAGCCGAGGTGCTGTAGAGCGTCAACGAACCGTTGGTGGAAGTGCCCGATACCACATAGGGGACGTTGGCTTTTGTGGAGCTCACCGTGACGTTGCCGCCGTTGGTGGTGACGCTCACGCCATCGTTGGCAAAGGGGTTGACGACGCTCACGTTGGATGGGCTATAGATGAGGTATACGGTGTCGCCCGCAGGTGGGAGTTCCTGCACGACGAAGGTGATACTGTCGAAAGCGGTGATGGCGAAAGAATTGACGCCGTCGCCCGTGTTGATGAGCATGTTGGCAGGTTGGCTGCCTTCAAAACGGATGTCGCTGATGCCGTTCACGTTGTGGTCGTACACCACGGAGCCTGATTTGTGTAGGTTGAGGTGATAGTCTTGTGCATACAACCCTATGCAAGCTACCAACAGGGCCATTATTAATAAGGTCTTTCTCATAGCTTGATCATTTTAAGGGTTTGTTGTTGTGTCTTGACGAGGTATAAGCCAGCGGGGAATTCGGAGACGTCGATGCCTTGCCCACTGCCGACTTCCATGGAACGCATCAGGCGGCCATCAACGGCATAAATGCTGACCATTTGGGTGCTTTCGAGGTGGCGCAGCACCATGATGTCGTGTACAGGGTTGGGATAAATGGAAAGGGCGTCCTCTTCGACGTCGGAAAGGCCTTCCACTTCGCTGCAGGTGATTTTTCGGATATCGGCGAGGGCATATTTGGCGACAAGGATTCCATTGTCCTCGATGACGAGATAGGTGTTGTCCTCGAAAGACAATCTTGACGTGCTCGTCATCTCATGGGTTATCTCTTGTCCGTCGTTCATCCTGGCGACGAGCAATACGTCGGTGTTTTGAGCGTGGCAATGGAGCGAAAGTCCAAAGGCCAAGGCGAAAACCATTAATATGTGTTTCATAAAACGATTCAATTTATTGATGTGAACGGTGTTGGATAAAAAGGCAAAGATACACTTTTTATTTTTATGCGAAAACAAAAAAAGCCAGCATCTGCTGGCTTATGTTTGGTTGCGGAGAGAAAGGGATTCGAACC
>DBXU01000115.1:3576-18187 GCA_002310075.1 Bacteroidales bacterium UBA1204
GCCATATCTCCGCTGCAAAAGTACAAAAAATCTAGTTCGCGTGACACTTTATTGGCAAAATTTTGTTATTTTTGTGCTCCAATACTGAACGAAAATGAAAAAACTACTCTTGTTATTCCCTCTTTTCCTGCTGCCGTTCATGGGCGAGGCGCAGGTGAAGATGTTGAAACCTTATCTGTCGACCACGGTGTATGACCTGCCCGGCACCACGCCTTATGTGGAAAACGCCTTGGCATTCGAATGCAGGTCTGCCGTATATAAGGAATTCGAACCTGGCAAGTTCAAAGCCACGGTCGAAATCACCACTACTTTCCGCCCCGTCGGCGACTCGTTGATCTGCAACTATTCCAAGATCGCCCTCGACAGCCCCGTGGTGACCGACACCACCGCACTTGACGGTGCTTTCATCGATCAGCAGCGCTTCTCGTTGCCCAACGGTGAGTATGAGATGGATATCGAAGTCAGGGACTTGAATGCCAACAGCAGGCCTTCAAAAGACATGGTCACGGTGACGGTGGATTACAAGGACGGCCAACCAGGCATCTCGGATATCCTGCTGTTCGACAGCTATCAAAAGGCTGTGAAGCCGACCTCTTGCACCAAGAGCGGCATGGATTTCCTGCCTCGTGTCTATCCATTCTATGGCGTCAACGATGACAAGCTGAAGTTCTATGTCGAATTGTACAACAGCAACAAGATCCATGATGACGGCAAATACCTCGTCAATTACTATATCGAGGCTAGCGAGTCGATGATGAAACTACCGGAATTCAGCTATGGGCAACGCCTTGATGTGGACAATGTCAACATCCTGCTCAACACGCTCGACATCACGGAGCTGCCGTCTGGCAACTATTACCTTGTCGTCGAGATGCGCGACCGCTCCAATGCCTTGATATGTTCCCATAGTGCCTTCTTCCAACGCAGCAACCCAGGTGTGGGCTACGACATGTCGAACATCGCCGCCGTCAACATCACCAATTCCTTTGTCTCGCAAATCAATAACATAGATACCTTGCGCCAGTATATCCGCTACCTCGACCCGATTTGCTCGGAGGCTGAGCGCGACTATACTGCTGGACTGGTGAAGACCGACGACCTTAAGACCATGCAGCAGTTTTTCCTGAACTTCTGGAGCTCGCGTGCCCCATTGAACCCAAGCTTTGCATGGAATGACTATCTGAATGCCGTCAGGCGTGTCAACATGTCGTTCAAGACCACCTCTTATCCAGGCTATCGTACCGACAGAGGCTATGTGTTCCTCAAATACGGACAACCTGACAAGATCGTGGAAAGCCCCAACGAGCCAGGTGCCTATCCTTACGAGATCTGGCATTACTACCAAGTGGCCAACCAACGCAACAAGCATTTCGTGTTCATGTCGAAAGACAACTCAACCAACGACTACCACTTGATTCACTCCGATGTGGTGGGCGAGATCAACAACTACCGCTGGCAGCTCGAGATCTATTCCCGTATCTATGGCGAGGGCTACGACCAGGGTGTCGACCAAACCGAATACGAGAAGGGCTGGGGCTCGCATGCGGGCGACTTGTACAACAACCCGAGATAATCCATTATGGGCAAGGTCGGTTTCCTTCTGGCAAAGCTATGGGCTTATGGGGCGGCCTATACGCCATTTCGCCTGCTTTACCTGAGGTCCGACTTTTACGCATTCATGTTGTATCATGTGGTTCGTTACCGCAGGAAGGTGGTAAGGGAGAACCTGCAGCAGTCGTTTCCTGAAAAAAGCCGCAAGGAGCTGAAAGCCATAGAGAAACGTTTCTACAGAAACATGTGTGACGTGGCTTTGGAGACCTGTAAGATGTTGCATGTCAGCCTCGAAGACTTGCGCCAGCGAGTGACGTTCACAAATCCCGAGCTGATCGAGAAGCTATATGAACAGAGGAAAAGCGTTTTCTTTGCCTCGCCCCATTCGGGCAACTGGGAGTGGGTCGGCATGTTGATGCGCACCTTGTCGGATCACAAGAGCACGGGCATCTACAAGCGGCTCCACGACCCTTATCTGGACGCTTTCATGTTGAAGATACGCCAGCTCAATCGTACCGACAAGGAATATATGCTGGAGGCTGACGTGGCATTGAGAGGCTTGGCGGAACGCAAAGGTATCCCCACGGCATGCCTGATCGTCGCCGACCAGTCGCCAAGAGGAGTTGAAAGCGATTATTGGACGGAGTTTCTCCATCGCGAGACATGCTGGTTTACGGGACTGGAACGTATGGCCAAGCTCCTGGACTATGCAGTGGTCTTCGTGGAGATGTCGCGACAGGGAAGGGGTCGCTATGAGGTGACCTTGCATCCTGTCAGCATCAACCCGAAAGAAACCGCTAAGAATGAGATTGTGGAACAATACGTGAGGCATGTGGAGCGTTTGATTGTCGAACAACCCGACAACTGGCTTTGGTCGCATCGCAGATGGAAGCACGTTAGAAATAAGGAAAAGGCATGAAAAAAGTGGCTGTCGTCATATTGAACTATAATGGGAAGACGTTCTTGGAACGTTTTCTTCCAACGGTGATTGCCAACTGCGACCCGGCTTTGGCGGAGGTCGTCGTGGCCGACAATGCCTCTACCGACGATTCGGTCGCTTTCATGCAAGCGCATTTCCCGGAGATCCGTTTGATTGAAAATGGCAGCAACGGCGGCTTTGCCACGGGCTACAACCTCGCATTGGCGCAGGTAGAGGCCGAATACTATGTGCTGCTGAATTCCGATATCGAAGTCGTCCCTCAATGGATCGAGCCCGTCATCGCCTTGATGGACTCCGACCCGATGATTGCGGCCTGCCAGCCGAAGATCATGTCGTATTACCATAAGGAACAGTTTGAATATGCTGGCGCTTGTGGCGGTTTCATCGACAAGTACGGCTATCCTTTCTGCCGTGGGCGCGTGTTCCAGAACCTTGAGAACGACGAAGGGCAGTATGATGAGCCCATGGAGGTTTTCTGGGCCACGGGCGCTTGCATGTTTGTCAGGGCTGACCTGTACAAGCAGATTGGCGGTCTCGACGACAGCTTCTTCGCCCATATGGAGGAAATCGACTTGTGCTGGCGGCTGAAGAATGCCGGCTACAAGATTTACTGCTGTCCCGCTTCGAAGGTGTATCATATCGGAGGCGGCACGTTGCCGAAGAATTCGCCACGCAAGACTTACCTCAACTTCAGGAATAACCTTTCGCTCTTGGTGAAGAACCTTCCCGATGGGCATGTCTGGCCTGTCATCGCCTACCGTCTGATCCTCGACTGGGTGGCATCATTGAAGTTCTTGCTGGAAGGATGCTTCGGCGACTTCAGGATGGTCTTCAAGGCACATCACGACTTCTTCAAGCGCATGAAAGCCTTGCGTGCTTATCGTGCCAATGGTACGCATAAGAAGGCGAGCTGCGTCTATCAGCGCAACATCGTATTCGACAGCATGGTACTGAAGAAGAATAAGTACAGCGAATTGAAAGAAAAGGATTTCTCCTGAGCCTTTTATCCAAGGCTATCAATGGCTTTATCGTAGCTTTCCATGCCAAATCCCGAGAAACAGGCTTGGCAGGCTTCCGCTGTGTAAGAATGGCGGCGGTAAGGCTCCCGCTTGCTGATGTCGGAGATGTGCACCTCGACAACAGGGATGCTGATGGCGCGGATGCAATCGGCCAAGGCAATGGAAGTGTGGGCATAGGCACCTGGATTCATCACAACGGCATCGAAGTGCCCATCCGCATCTTGAAGCAAGTCGATGAGGACGCCTTCGTGGTTCGACTGGCGATAGGTCAGTCGGTGCTGCGGGAATCGGCTTTGGAGTGTCGTCAGATACTGCTCGAAGGAGACGTGACCGTATATCTCCGGTTCGCGTTTCCCTAACAGGTTGAGATTGGGCCCGTTTAGGATGAGGATGTCCATGGTTTTCTTTTTCTGCAAAGATAGTTTTTTTTTGGTTGCGATGCCTCTTTTTCAGGCACTTGGGATTTATTTTTTTTCTGAAAAACAGGGTTATATAAAAACTTTTATTATTTTTGTACCTTTAAATCAATTAGGTATGAAGATTATAACGTTAGGGAAGACCAACCTGAAAGTGAACAAGAATGGCTTTGGTGCGTTGCCTATTCAGAGGATCAGCGAAAAAGAGGCCGTTTACTTGTTGCATAAGGCTTTCGATCATGGTATCGATTTTTATGATACGGCCCGTTTCTATACGGATAGTGAAGAGAAGATAGGAGCCGCTTTCGAGGGTCGTCGCAACAAGGTAATCATCGCTTCCAAGACGGCGGCTACGACCGTTGAAGATTTTTGGAAGGACCTTCATACTACTTTGACCAATTTGCGCACGGATTATCTGGATGTGTACCAGTTCCACAATCCGAGCTATTGCCCTCGTCCGGGCGACAAGCAAGGCCTTTATGATGCGATGAAGGTGGCCAAGCGGCAAGGCAAGGTGCGTTTCATTGGCATCAGCAACCACCGCCAGTCGGTGGCCATGGAAGCCATCGAAAGGGATTGCTACGACACGTTGCAATATCCTTTCTCATACCTTTCGTCGCTTGAAGACCAGAAGATTGTGGAGGCTTGCTATAAGCACAACATGGGGTTTATCTGCATGAAGGCGATGGCGGGCGGCCTCATCACCGACTCGGCTTTGGCCTATGCTTTCTTGAACCAGTTTGACCACGCTCTACCCATCTGGGGCATACAGCGCGAGAGCGAGCTGGATGAGTTTATCTCCTATCAAGAACAGGCTCCCGAATTGTCGCTGACGTCGTGGCGTAAGATCGAGAAAGAACGCGAGGAGTTGGCAGGCGACTTCTGCAGAGGTTGCGGCTATTGCATGCCGTGCCCAGCTGGCATCCAAATCAACGATTGTGCTCGCATGAGCCTGTTCCTGCGCAGGGCTCCTTTAAGTGTGTATCTCACCGAGGAATGGGCTGAGAAGATGAAACAAATCGAACAATGCAAGCATTGCAACACCTGCCGAGAGAAGTGCCCGTATTCGTTGGACACCCCGAAGCTGTTGCAGAAGAACTATGAAGATTTCAAAACGTTTTGGAGCAAAAAGCAAGAAGGATTGCTTTAGAGTTTGTGATGAATAAAAAATAGAGGTGGCCCTTTTGGGGTCACCTCTTTTTGTTTTAGCTGTTCCGTTTCCTACTTCTTGATGAACGTGGTGGTATGTTGCCCGATACGCAGGAGGTACAAGCCCGACGACAGGTCATCGACGGGGATGAGCGCGTCGCCTTCGGCGTTCATTGACTTGACCAACATGCCCATGGTATTGTAAATCTTGATCTCATTGGAGCCGTCAAGGCCTTCCACGTGGAGCATGTCGTCGGCGGGGTTGGGGTATAAGGTGTAGGCGACTGAGCCATGTTCATCCACGTTGGTGAATCGGAAGAAGGCGGTCAAGGTGATGTCGTGGTCGACAAGAATCTCTTTGGGGTTGTCGGTGGAGTTGTCGCTCCATCTGTCAAACAGGTAGCCGTCATAAGGGATGGCGGCGATAGAGATAATGCTGCCAGCCACAAAGGTGCCGCCGCCAACGACGTAGCCATGATTAGCGTCGTAGTTGACGGTGACATTGTAGGTCACCACAGGATTGGGTGAGAAGGAAGCGGTATAAAGGGCATTTTCGGTGACGGTGATGGTACGCGGGTTATCGACGTTGCCGTCTTGCCATCCCGAGAAGTAATAACCCTGGGCGGGTACGGCGCCGATGGTGATGACCGTGTTGACAGGATAGGTGCCGCCGCCGTAAACGCTGCCGTAGAGCGGGTTCTCAGGCCTGACCTGGATGGTATAGGTTTCAGTGGTGCCAAACATGGCGATGAAGGTCATGTCTTCGGTGACGGTGATGCGACGCGGGTTGTCGGTGTTGCCGTCGTCCCATTGTTTGAAGAAGCAGCCTTCAAAGGGTTCGGCGCTGATTTCGATGTCGGAGCCTTCATTATAGGTGCCACCGCCGTTTACCGTTCCCAGCGACGGGTCGTTGGCGAGTACGGTGACCGTGTATTGCGTCGGGGCGTCTGCTAAGAAGCGGGCGGTATAAGTGGCGTTCTGGGTCACGGTGACGTAGCGCGGATTGCTGGTGATGCCATCGCTCCAGCAGAGGAAGGAGTAGCCTTCGTGGGCTACAGCGGTGAGCACTGCCGTGCTGCCACAGTCGTAGATGCCGCCACCGTCGACGAAGCCGCCTTCGGCAGGAAGGCATGCGGTTGTGATTTCGTATTGCAGGGGCGTGAAGATGGCGATATAGGTAGCGTCGCCTTCGACGAGGATGTCGCGTTGGCTGTCGGTGACGCCGTCATACCATTGGCTGAAGACGTATCCTTCGTTGTTTTGTGCTGTCAGGGTCACGGTCTCGCCATAGCCGTAAGTGCCGCCGCCTGTCACGGTGCCTGCCCCTTCAGGGGTGACTCCCGTGGTGATGACACATTGTTGTACGTCGAAGTTGGCGGTGTAGGAGGCATTTTCGGTGACGACGATGGTGCGCGGGTTGTCGGTGATGCCATCGTCCCAGCCCAAGAAAGCGTAGCCGAGGTTGGGGATGGCTTCGATCTGTATGGTGTCGCCATAAGGATAGGTGCCACCTCCAGTCACGATGCCATAGGCTTCGGGTGAGGCATAGGTCTCGATGAGGAACTGAAGGGTGCCGAAATAGGCGGTGAAGGTGCTGTCTTGTGTGACGACGATGGTGCGCGGGTTGTCGACGATGCTGTCGTTCCAATGCAAGAACTCATGTCCCACGGTGGGGAAGGCCTCGATTTGGATGGTGTCGCCAGGATGGTAGGCGCCGCCACCGGTGACGGTGCCCCAACCGGTGCTGTCGGCTTCGACGACGATGTTGTAGAGGGTCAGAATCTCTTCAACGGCGATGTCGTCGATGTACCAGTCGTGGCCGTGGTGACCGCTGTATTTGAAGGCAAGATAGATGGTGTCGCCTTGGTAATCAGAGAGGTCGACACGGACGGAAGCCCAATCTTCTGTGGGATTGTCTTGTGCCCAAATCTGGGTGAAGTCGGCGAGTTCGGTGCCTGTGGTCGAAACCAGGAGGCTGCTGGTGGTGAAATTCTCCGGGTTGACTTCCATGGTTTTGAAGGTCATCCAAGTGGAGTCTTGGCCGGGTTGCAGGTAGAGGGGCGGGGTGATGAGCCAGCCTTCCTGGATGTTGTCATAAGTTTGGTGGCGGGCACTGTAGTCGCCGGTGGCAGCCTCTTCATCATTGCGTTGCCATCCGATTTCGGCGTTGCCGTCGAAGTCGAGTATGGTCCATTCGTCCCAGTAGGTGTCGCCATTTTCGAAGCCGTCGTACCAAGGCAAAGAGTAAACGGCGGTTTCCTCGTTGGGCACCACGACGAGGCCCGAGATGATGCATCCATCGGGCTGATAGAGGACTTCGCCATCTTTATAAACTGTTTGTGCGTCAGTATAATATACGCCATTCGCGTTGACGACCAAATTGTTGATTCCGGAAAGCTCGGGCAAAGCGTAAAGGACCTCGCCGTCTTGCCAAATATAGACAATGGTATCGTTCAGGGAAACCCCTGTCCAATATAGACTGCCTTCAAATGCGGTGATGTGCCCGAAGTTGGCGTTTTCCATTTGGTAGATGATGGAGTCGTTTTGCCAAATGACACCGTAGATGGAGTCGTTTTCAACCATGAATCCCGCTGCAAAGAGGTCCTCCCCGTCGAAGCAGATGCTTTGGACGCTCGAAACGGTATCTTCCATCCATAGGAGCGAGTCGTTTTTCCAGACACAAGCATGAAAGAGGGAGTCGCTATTGAAAGAAATGGCACCGCCTGCATAAAAGTCGTCCATGTTTGTGTCAAAGGCTACACTATGGATATAGCATGCGTCTTCTTCGTGACTGTAGGAATACAGAAGTTCGCCGTTTTGCCAGACGTTGTTGAAGCCAGCCGCCATCCAACCGTCGTTGGTGAGGACCAGGTGGTCGATAATGGTGCTGGTGTCGGCGCTGAAGACGCACGAGTCATTCATCCAAACGCGCCCCTGCACATAGGAGGAGGCAATAGCGCGGCCTGCAGTATAAACGGTTCCGTTTGTGGCAACCTGAAGGTCCTCCACTTGGAGGTTGACGCTGTCGGAAATGCTATAAATCAAAGTGTTGTTTTTCCAAATCTTGCCTGTGCCGTTGCCATTGCCAGAATAATAGACATCTTGGGCATTGGCTAAACCGAGCAAAAACAGCGTGGTGACCAAAAGAGTAAAAACTTTTTTCATGGCGACTGGATGAATTTGATGTTTGATGCGCAAAAATAGGAACTTTTTTCGAAGATAGTATACCTTATTATAGAAAATGCTGTATCTTTGCAACCGATAAGCGGTGCCTCAGGGCTCAATAGGGAATCGGGTGCAAATCCTGGACAGTTCCCGCTGCTGTAAGCTCTTCGCGCTGGTCACTATGCCACTGAAAACATTGTCTTTCGGGAAGGCGACCCGCCTAAAGGAGTAAGTCAGAAGACCTGCCGCCTGTCGATGAAACGAAGCTTTCGGGACAAGAGCTGGCTTTCCTTATGGCATAAGGTGTATCCGCGTTTTCCCAAAGCATTTTAATGTAATGGATTGAATGTCAAACCTAAAATTATATTATTATGCGTAAAAACTTTACCCTTTTATTCCTTCTTGGAATCTTTGGTCTGTTTACGACCAACCTGTTTGCACAACAAGATGCTACTATCGATTCCGCCGACATCCAATACTGGATTGGCGAAGGCGAAAACGAAGTTGTGGTTGCCATCAGCTGGTGCAGCTACACTGAGACCGCTCTGGCATGGGGTTACCGTTTCGACGGTGAGGCCACCGTTTTCCAGGCTCTTACTGATATTGCCGCTGCCGACAGCCGTTTGACGGTCATCGGTTCTGCTCCCACCAACGTCACTTACGTGGATGATCAATATGACCTGACCATGTGTCCCAACCCGGATGCACAGTGGGGCGACCCCGACTATGATGTGCCTATGCATAGCGTGAATGGCTTGATGGGTCAGAACATGATGTCGGCTGAACCCATTCAAGACGGCGACTTCGTGAAGATTGGCGGTTATGCCTGCGGTATCATGTCCACCGACTGGACCACCATTTCTTGGACTACCGAGATCATCCCTGCTACTGACCCGAATGCGGGTGGAGAGGTCGTTGACGCCACTATTTCAGCTGACGAGATTCTGTTCTGGGTCGGAGAAGGCGAAAACGAAGTTGTAGTTGCTATCAGCTGGTGCAGCTACACTGAGGCCGCTTTGGCTTGGGGTTACCGTTTCGATGGTGAGGCCACCGTTTTCCAGGCTCTTACTGATATTGCCGCTGCCGACAGCCGTTTGACGGTCATCGGTTCTGCTCCCACCAACGTCACTTATGTGGATGATCAATATGACCTGACCATGTGCCCCAACCCGGATGCACAGTGGGGCGATCCCGACTATGATGTGCCTATGCATAGCGTGAACGGCTTGATGGGCCAGAACATGATGGCAGCCGAACCCATTCAAGACGGCGACTTCGTGAAGGTTGGCGGTCTTGCCTGCGGTATCATGTCTTCCGACTGGACCACCATTTCTTGGGAACAACCCATTGAGCCCGCCATCGACAACACAGGTGTGAACGAGAGCCAATCCAACACCCTGGTTATCTATCCGAATCCCGCTGTTGGCGAGGCATTTGTGACCCTTGAAAACGCTGGCCTTAACGAAGTTTCGGTTTACGATTTACAAGGCCGTTTGGTCAGCAAGCAAAGCGTTGATGCACAGGCTGGTGAACAAGTGCGCGTCAGCACTGAGATGCTGAATGCTGGCATGTATTTCATTAGCGTGAGCAACAACAGCAATGTGACTACCGCCAAACTCGTGGTGAAATGATAAAAAGGATCTCTTTCCTGCTGATGGCTATGGTGCCAGTTGCGCTTTGGGCACAGTTTGCGCCTGCGCAAGATAAACCTGGCACCACAGCCATGCATGCCGACTCGTCGGCCTTCGTGGCATGGGCTACAGGCTGCACTGTAGAGCGCGGCCCGATGAGGATCGACAAGCCTGAAAACGGCGTGGCCTCGTTTGGCAGTGAGTCGCTTGCCTTGGGCCGTCCCGGCGGAACGATGGATGTCGTCAGCCTTGGCGATGGCGGAAAGGCTGTTTTGACCTTCGCCTCACCGATTTATAATGGCCCTGGCCCCGATTTCGCCGTGTTCGAAAATGGCTTCGCCAACGCACAAAACCCTGATACGTGGGCGCTCGAGCTTGGCTTCGTGGAGGTTAGTTCCGATGGCGAGAATTTTTTCCGTTTTCCTGCTGTAACCTACGTCCAAACCGAGACCCAATTGGGCAATGCAGGCTCCATTGTTCCTTCACAACTCCATAACTTCGCCAGTAAATACGGTGCTTTTTATGGGACGCCTTTTGACTTGGATGAGGTGGTGGACAACGAATTGCTCGACAAGAACAAGGTGACGCACGTCCGTATCGTCGACGTGGTGGGTTGTATTCAACCTGAATATGCCAACATTGACTCGGAAGGTCATGTCATCAACGACCCGTGGCCAACGGGATTTCCTTCCAGTGGCTTCGACTTGGATGCCGTAGGCGTGATTCATGATTTGGATCATTATGACGTTGTTGAAAATGAGACCCCAACCATCGCCTTGTATCCCAATCCAGTGAGGGACAGACTTACCATCAAGGTTGAGAACCTGGAATCGGTGGAGGTCTATAACCTTATGGGACAGCAGGTGATGATTTCAACATCTTCTGTTGTCGACATGGGTAACTTGAACCAAGGCATTTATTTCGTCTGCATCAAAGCTGATGGGAATACTATTACGAAAAGAGTTGTAAAACAATAAAATACAAACTTCAATGAAAAGAATTAACTTGCTTTTATTGGCATGCCTTGCCACCTTGCTGTTCTCCTGCAAGCCTACTCCTCCTGTTGATCCGAATGCTTATACGATAGGTTCAGGCGTGCTGGTGCTCAACGAGGGCAACTTCCAATTTTCAAATGCGTCTTTGACGTTTTATGATCCCATAGCCGACACGGTTTGCAACAACCTGTTCTATAAGGTGAACGATGCACCGCTCGGCGATGTGGGCGAAAGCATGACGCTTGTTGACGGCAAGCTTTACATTGTGGTCAACAACAGCAACCTTATCTATAAGGTAGATGCCAACTCGATTGTTTGCGACACCACGAAGCCGTTTAAACTGACCGACTTCTATTCGCCGCGTGAGATGTTCTTCGTGACGCCTGAAAAGGCTTATGTCAGCGACATCATCGGTACTGGCCTGTGGATTGTGAATCCCAAAGATATGACCCATTGCGGGTTTATCGAAACGGGTAAGACCACCGAGAAGATGGTGCCTGTAGGCAACGAACTGTATGTCAGCAACTGGTCATACTATTATGTGGATAACACCTCGCATGACAGTTACAACACGGTTCAGGTCATCGACATGAACAACGACGTCAAGGTGGCCGAAATTGAAGTGGGAAAAGAGCCTAACAGCATGGCCGTTGACAGGAATGGCCATGTATGGGTGCTTTGCGAGGGCCGTTCTTGGGATGAAGACTATGGCGAGCAGCCTTCCTTATGGGAGATTGACCCGATGATGAAGACGGCTTCCAAACGGTATGAATTTGAAGGTACGGTTTCTACTTTGAGAGCCAATCCTACTGGCAGTATGTTTTATTTGATCTATAATAACGAAGTGCGTCGTTTCGATCTTGGAACGCAGAACCTTTCAGAGACGTTCCGAATTGAGGCTGAGCCCCAGGGTTTGCTTTATAACATGGCCGTCAACCCGAATACGGGTGATGTCTATGTGACCGACGCCAAAAATTATATGATGAACGGTACCGTGTATCGTTATTCTGATGACGGTGTGTTGCTCAATTCATTTGAGGCGGGCGTCATTCCCAGTGCAATGTTGTTTAAATAATTGATATTCTTTTTTTGCGTGAGGCTTTTGGAGACAAAAGTCTCACGCCCTTTTTTGACTATGAAAAAGACTTGTCCCCGTTGCGGAAAAACGTTTGAATGCGTGCATTCCATCGACTGCTGGTGCGTGAAAGTGCAGCTCAATGACAGCACCAAAGCCTATCTGAAGGAACATTACAGCGACTGCCTGTGTAAAGACTGCTTGGAGGAAATCAATGGAAAACGATAAACCAATACTGACGGATTCCGTTATTGCGAGGAACGAAGCAATCCAGAAAGAAAGCATCACATCTGGATTGCCGCGCTATGCTCGCAATGACGCGAAGCGATGCGCATTAGGGTTGTTGCTGATATTAGGATTACTGTTCTCCGCATCATCCTGTAGGTTCAACCACCAAGTCAAGGAAGAGAAGACCGAGGTCGACAACCTGATGCGCTATGCCCATAATGTCGTCGTCAGCGAGAAAGACTACGGCTATCTGATGGAAGTGATCTGCCCGTGGGATACCACCTTGTCGCTGGGTAAGTTCGCCATGGTCAAAGACACGACGAAAGCCGTCGATACGGAAGTTAAAGGGATCATCCACATCCCTGTTAAGTCCGTGGTTTCATTTTCTGCCACGCAATGGGCTGTTTTCCTTCGCCTTGGCGAGATCGACCGCGTGAAAGGCATTCTTGAGGGTCGTTTTGTCACCGACTCCACCATGCGCGCCTTGTTGGCAGAGGAGAAAGTTTACGACATTGGCACAGAGGCCGCTGCCGACATCGAGCGTATGATACAAATCAAGCCCGACGCCTTGTTGTATTCGCCCTATTTCGATGGCAACCAGGGCGGTCTCAATGTCACGGGTGCTGTGTTGTTCCCCTTTGCAGATTATATGGAGAACACGCCCTTGGGCCGTGCCGAATGGATCCGTGTCATTGGCATCATGGCGGGATGCGAGGATAAGGCCGACGCCTGGTTCGATGACATCGAGCGGCGTTACAATGCCCTTTCTGGGCTCTGTGCCGGAGTGGAACACCGTCCCACGGTGTTCTCTGACCTGGCTTTCAACGGGCAGTGGTATGTGGCGGGAGGCCGTAGCTATATCGCCAAGCTTTTTGCCGATGCCGGTGCCGACTACATATGGAAAGACAACCCGTCGACGGCCAGCGTCCCCATGGACGCCGAGAGCATCCTCGCCAAGGCGCAGCATGCCGATTATTGGCGCGTCATCAACTCCAATCCTTTCCCGATGACCTATGAGTCGTTATCGAAAGAGAGTCCCGTCTATCCACTTTTCGACGCCTTCAAGAACCATCAAATCATCGTCTGCGACATCCTATCGACAGGTTATTTCGAGCAGTCGCAGTGCGAGCCCGATTTGTTGTTGGCCGACTTCATCCATTTCTTCCATCCCGAGCTGCTGACAGGGGAGTGGGAGGGGTATGAGCCTAAGTATTACCATTTGATGGAGGAGTAATCACCGTCTAAACGGACAATCCACCGTGCAGCCCTGGCATCCGTTGCAGTTCTCATCTTTTTTGCCTTTTCCGCCGCAAGAGCATGAGCCTTTGCCGTGTCGCATCGCCATTACGGCGACCACGACAAGGGCCAAAACGACCAATAGCACTATGACGGTAGGCCAGTTCATGCGATGATGGCGTTGGCGATGAGGTAAGCAAACCAGGCACAGAGCCAGGCGACGACGCATTGGAATAGGATGATAAACAGCATCCACTTAGTGCCCAACTCGCGACGGACGGCGGCCATGGCGGCCACACAAGGCGTATAGAGCAGGCAGAAGACCAACATGGAGATGCTGGTGACGGTGGTGAACAAAGGCATGGCGTTCAAGACCTCGAGGGTGGCCACCACGCTTTCTTTGGCCATGAAGCCGCTCGCCAAGGCGGTGACGATTTGCCATTCACCCAATCCGATAGGACGGAACACAGGCGCAATCCAGCCGGCCACACTGGCTAGCATGCTGCCTTCACCGTTCTCGACCATCTGGAAGTGGAAGTCGAAGGTCTGCAGGAGCCAGATCACCAAGGAGGCGATGAAGATGACGGTGAAGGCGCGTTGCAAGAAGTCTTTGGTCTTGTCCCATAGCAGGTGCGCCACGTTCTTGAGACTTGGCAGACGGTAGTTGGGCAGCTCCATGACGAAAGGCGCCACGTCGCCCTTGTCGCCAAACCACTTGGTGAACAAAGCAGTGACGATGCCAACGATGATGCCCAGGAGGTATAATCCGATTAACACCAGCCCACCATGATGCGGGAAGAAAACGCTGGTAAAGAAGGCGTAGATGGGAATCTTTGCCGAACAGCTCATGAAAGGCGTCAGCAGGATGGTGCGCCAACGGTCGTGGGTGGAGTGTAGGGTGCGTGTCGACATGACCGCAGGTACGGTGCAACCGAAGCCGATGAGCATGGGCACGATGCTGTGGCCGGTGAGGCCGAGCTTACGCAAGAAGCTGTCGCTGACGAAGGCCACCCGGGCCATATAGCCGCTGTCCTCCAACAAGCTGAGGAAAAAGAACAGCAAGATGATGATCGGCACAAAACTCAACACGCTGCCGACGCCGCCGAAGATGCCGTCGACAACGAGCGACTGCACTGCGGGGCTGACGTTCCAGCTGGCCAAGGCCGTACCGCATCGTTCAGCGAGCCACGAGATGCCTTGGTCGAG
>DBXU01000014.1:0-590 GCA_002310075.1 Bacteroidales bacterium UBA1204
ATCATCGGCAGCGACTCTTTGCTGAACGAAGCCGAATTGGTGCAAATCGTCGATGAGGTATTCCACGCTTTGAAGATCAACGTCACGCTGAAGATCAACAACCGCAAGGTGTTGGCTGGCATCGCTGAATATATCGGCAAGTCGGACGCCTTGGTCGACATCACCGTGGCCATCGACAAGCTGGACAAGATTGGCATTGACGCCGTCAACGCAGAACTCACCGAAAAAGGTTTGGAGCCTGCAGCCATCGAGAAGCTGCAACCCATCCTCTTCATGAAAGGCAACACACGTGAAAAGCTGGCACAGCTGAAGCCCTTGTTGGATAACGAAGTCGGCCAAAAAGGCATAGAAGAACTCGAAACCTTGTTCGATTACATCGACAACATGGACCTCGGCATCGACACCGAGCTTGACCTCACCCTCGCCCGTGGTCTGAACTACTACACCGGCGCCATCTTCGAGGTGAAAGCCAAAGACTTCGCCATCGGCAGCATCTCGGGCGGTGGTCGTTACGACAACCTCACAGGCATCTTCGGTCTGCCCAACGTGTCAGGCGTTGGTATCAGCTTCGGCGCCGACCGCATCTATGA
>DBXU01000014.1:618-1003 GCA_002310075.1 Bacteroidales bacterium UBA1204
CTCAACTTCGGCAAGAACGAAGAGAAGTACTGTCTGAAATACCTCAGCCAAGTGCGCAAGCACGGCATCAACGCGGAAATCTATCCCGATGCCGCCAAGATTCAGAAACAGATGAAATATGCCGACCAACGCCACATCCCGATTGTCATCATCGCCGGCGAAAGTGAAGTGGCCGAGCAGAAGTTCACCGTGAAGTTCATGAAAGAAGGATCGCAAACGGTGGTAGATGCCAATAAATTAGTTGAAACAATCATAAAATAATCGATATGAAAATCCACAAAATCTCATCCAAGGAATTGACCTTCAAACAGGTAAACGAAATACTCACCAAGGGTTACAAGCTCGAGCTCAGCGCCGATGCCATCAAGCGCATCCAAAAATGCCG
>DBXU01000014.1:1012-1200 GCA_002310075.1 Bacteroidales bacterium UBA1204
GACTACCTCGACAAAAAGATGGAGAACCCTGAAAAGCCTATTTATGGCGTGACCACCGGCTTCGGCTCCCTCTGTGACCATAGCATCTCAAAGGAAGACCTGAGCACCCTGCAGAAAAACCTCGTCATGTCGCACGCCTGTGGCACGGGCGAGATGGTGCCTGAAGAGATCATCCGTCTCATGCTCCT
>DBXU01000014.1:1227-1688 GCA_002310075.1 Bacteroidales bacterium UBA1204
AACAGCGGCGTACAGGTGGTGACCGTACAACGCCTCATCGACTTCTTCAACAACGACGTGCTGCCAGTGGTCTACAACCAAGGCTCACTCGGTGCCTCCGGCGACTTGGCGCCTTTAGCCAACTTGATGCTTCCTTTGCTCGGCCTGGGCGAGGTGCATTATGAAGGTAAGATCGTTCCAGCCGCCAAAGTGCTCAAGAAGTTTGGATGGAAGCCCATCACCCTGCAGTCGAAAGAAGGTTTGGCCTTGCTCAACGGCACGCAGTTCATGAGCAGCTACGGCACCTACGTCCTGCTGAAAGCCTTCCGTCTCAGCTATCTGGCCGACCTCATCGGCACCGTCTCCTTGGAAGCCTTCGATGGCCGCATCGAACCCTTCTTCGACCAAGTGCATCAGATCCGCCACCACAACGGACAAATCGTCACCGCCAAGCGTGTGCGTGAGTTCACCAAAGGCAGCGA
>DBXU01000014.1:1724-4085 GCA_002310075.1 Bacteroidales bacterium UBA1204
CAGGTGCATGGCGCCTCGAAGGATGCCATCGACTATGTGGCCTCCGTGTTCAGCGAGGAAATCAACGCCGTCACCGACAACCCGACCATCTTCCCCGACGAAGACCTGGTCATCAGCGCCGGTAACTTCCATGGCCAGCCTCTCGCCATCACGTTGGACTTCTTGGCCATCGCCATGGCTGAGTTGGGTAATATCAGCGAGCGCCGTATCTATCAGTTGATCGGTGGCAAGCGCGGTCTGCCGTCGTTCCTCGTCGCCGAGCCCGGCCTCAACAGTGGCTTCATGATTCCGCAATATGCCGCTGCCAGCATCGTCAGCCAAAGCAAACAGCTCTGCACGCCTGCTTCGGTCGACAGCATTGAGTCGTCGCAAGGTCAGGAAGACCACGTCAGCATGGGTGCCAACGCTGCCACCAAGGCTTTGCGCGTGGCTGAAAACCTGGAGCGCGTGTTGGCTATCGAACTTTTCAACGCCACACAAGCCCTTGAGTTCCGCCGTCCGTTGAAGTCGTCACCCATCATCGAGAAGTTCGTTGCCGAATACCGTAAGCAAGTGGAGTTTGTTCGCATCGACAAGGTGATGTACACCGAAATCGCCAAGAGTGTCCAGTTCGTAAAGGATTATCCATTGGATTTTGATATCTTGAAAAATGAATGAACAAAATAAAAACCGTCCCAAAGGCATGACCTTCCTTCTGGTCCTGTCGTTCATCAACGCCTGCTGGAATATCCTTAGATCGATTGTCATGTATTTCACCACGCCGATGATTGGGACGATGCTCGAAAACGGGCAGTTTGAAGAGATGATGGAGCCTTTCTCTGCCATGGGCGCAGATTTTACGAATGCCATGACAGACAGCATGACTATCATGTCGCAAATCAGCCCCATTTATTACCTCTTCACACTGGTGCTGTTCATCGCCTCGATGATAGGTGTCATCAAGATGTTTAAGTTGAACAAGCGCGGATTCCACATCTACGCCATCGCTCAGATCCTCATGCTGATCAACGCATCGGTATACGTCTATCCCCTACAGAAGCCTTCACCGTTCACCTACGACCTGTTGCTCACCATCATGTTTATCTTAGCTTATTACCTGTATTTCAAACGGATGGATATGCAACGACAACAACAACCCCCGATAGAATGAGTCCCAACGAAGGAAAAGTATTCAACCTGAAGCCACAGCTGACGCTGGCCATGAAGCTGGCAGCCACTTTTGCCATCACTTATTATGGCCTGCTGCTCATCTACGAGGTGTTCACCCTCGTCTTCAGCCGCTATTTCATCGACTCCTACTACCTCGGAGCCGACAACGTGGTTGAGGGCAGTTCCGACTACCTTATCCTCATCATCCAGTTGGTGCTTTCGGTGACTTTGGTCTTCAGCTTGATACAAATCTTCAGGAAGAAAAACCACGGAAAGGCCATCTTCGTGGGTGCTTCCCTCCTACTCATCGTCTTTCAGCTGATCACCACCGGCTTCGTCCCATGGCTGAAATATGCCCTCGAAGTATTGCTGGTGCTCATCATTGCGCCATTACGGGTAAAGAAAAAGATTAAAATCAAGGAAGGCAAAGTCACCCTCGAAGAAGTCAAGGAAGAAGAGGAAGACGCCGTGTCAAACGAAGAAGAAACGCCCAAAACAGAAAACGCTTCCAAATCATGAACAGACGAGTTTTCATATTCTTGGGAATTCTTTGTGTCAGCCTCCTATCGGCTTGCCACAAGGTCGAATATGAAGGGCAGACGGGAAGAATCTACCATAAGGAATACAATCCCGCCCTCAACATCAACTACATCCTCGACACCGTGGCACAGACTTGGGACACCATCAGAATCGATCTTGACAAGGACAACGAGACCGACCTGAAGATCTGTTTCCAATACGACACGCCTTATCTCATCGCCTTAAAGGACTGGGAACTCAGCGTCACCACCGATGGCAATATCAGCAGCCTTAACTGGTGGAGCAAAGACTATCATGTCTTCATGGGTCACATCACGGCCATTTGCTTGCGAAACAACACCGCAGAAGGACCCTGTTATGGTTGGATGGACTGCTACACAAACCGGGGCAGCGAAGGACAGATAGACGCTATCCGTTTCTACTTACGCGAAGTGGCTTATTGCACCTGTCCCAACTACCCGTTGAAATGGGGTGAGAAATAAAAAAAATGCCCGGCTGTTCAGTCGGGCATTTTTCATTCATTCCTAAGTCTGGTTACTTTTCCGTAGCCTTTGCAAAGCCGGCACGCACAGCCTGGATGTTGAGGTCGACGACCTCTTGGCCTTTCTTGCCGAAGATGTGGGCAATGGCTTCTTCCACCTTCTCCATGGAGATGCCGAGATAAGGCACTGT
>DBXU01000173.1:0-14100 GCA_002310075.1 Bacteroidales bacterium UBA1204
CTGGCTTCGGCTGGGATTTTCTTGTTATGTAGGAATTCGGAGTAGCTCTGCCTTGTACAAGGCCAAGGCTTTGGTGGGGTGCGGAACACAACTAATGTTTTAGGATAAGGGAAATGGTATCGGCGGCAAATAGATGCTGTCATACTTTTTTGGCAATATGAACGTTTTCATGGAGCAAATACAAATACCAAGTATGCCCAAAACAAAGAAAACACTCAAACGCGCCCAGTGGGTCATAATGGCGGTAATTATAGCAGGTCTTGCAGTTGTCGTGGGATGCGAACTTGCCGTATACAATGCCTCAAAAGGGCGTGTGTATTCTGATTTGGGAGAAATTCCTCACAGGGAGGTGGGGTTGCTTTTGGGAACCAACCCCAAGGGGCGCAGGGGAGGTGTCAACATGTTCTATAACCATCGCATTGATGCGGCGGTGGCACTGTATGAGGCTGGAAAAGTCGACCGCATCCTCATCAGTGGGGCAAAAAAGGGCTCTGACTATGACGAGCCTCAAGCGATGCGCGAGGCGTTGTTCGCCAGAGGAGTGCCTGACAGCATACTTGTCCTTGACGGACAAGGGTTCCATACCATTGAATCCGTTGTGAGGGCAAAAGAGGTTTATGAAGTGGATTCGGTGACCGTCATCTCACAAGAGTTTCACAACAGACGTTCCCTCTATATGGCCCAACACAACGGCTTGGACGCCATCGCCTACAATGCGGCCAACACCACTATCCTCAGATGGCGTGTCATCATGTTCCTGCGCGAGCGTGCCTCGCGTGTGAAAGCTGTGCTGTTTTGCAGGCGGCGGGCTTCATGAGGACGGAAAAGATTGAATGGTAGGGGCAAATTTGGTGCAAATTTGGTGCAAAGAAAAATCCGCAGCTTGATTTTGAACAAGTTGCGGATTGTTTTTGTAGCCCATAGCGGAATCGAACCGCTGTTTTAAGTGTGAGAAACTTACGACCTAACCGCTAGTCGAATGGGCCAAAAAAAAGGTTCGTTTTGTGGAACCTTCGTGAACTAGGCGGGAGTCGAACCCACAACCGCCTGATCCGTAGTCAGGGACTCTATCCAATTGAGCTACTAGTCCAGTCGTTTTGACACTGCAAAAGTACAGCTTTTTTCATTCATACAAACAAAAAAATGTGATTTTTTTTATTATAATTTTCAATTTATTGATTGATAGTGCGATATATCATCAATCAAGCCCTTGTTTTTCTTTGTTTTCCATGGCCGGATTTGTAGGCGTTTCTTTTTTTCTTACCTTTGCCTCATCTACAAATCAACCTATATCACAATGAGATTACTTTTGATCAGCAATTCCACCAACTTCGGTGAGAATTATCTGGCATGGGCAGCCAGCCAGATCGAGTTCTTCTGCATGCAGAACCATATTAATAAGGATAGCCGCATCATCTTCATTCCCTTTGCCGGCGTCAACATCGGCGGCATGGTGTATCCTGAGAGCTATGACGCTTACGAATCGAAGGTGAGGAACGTGTTCCGCACCAAGTTCGGCTTGGAGAACTTCACCTCCGTGCACCATTACGACGACAAGGTGAAGGCCGTCAAAGAGGCTGACTGCATCGTGGTGGGCGGCGGCAACACCTTCCATCTCGTCGCCGAAATGCATCGCTATGGCTTGATGGACGCCATCCGCGAACGCGCCCTCGCCGGCGTGCCTTACATGGGCTGGAGCGCCGGTTCCAACGTGGCTTGCCCCACGCTGTGCACAACGAACGACATGCCTATCGTGCAGCCCGCCTCCTTCAAATGCCTCAACCTGGTGCCTTTCCAAATCAACCCGCATTACCTTGACCCACATCCCGAAATCGATAAGATGATCAAGCATGGCGGTGAGACGCGTCAGGATCGTATCAATGAATATTTGGCCGTCAACCAGGATGTTACCGTTGTCGGATTGCGCGAAGCCACGGCACTCTGGGTGACGGATCACAAGATGATGCTGAAAGGCGGCAAGAAGATGGTGGTGATGCGCTACGGCAAGGAAGCAGTCGAAATCGACCCGAATTCGGATGTGACCTTCTTGCTGGAAGGCCAGATGGCTTAATTATTCGAATCCCTTTTTGTCCTCGAAGACAACGAGGCTGCGGTCAAGGTGGATGGTTTTCCGTCCACCTTTTTCGCCTTGTATGAGGTAATAAGAGGCCTCTTCGCCCAAGATGTTTTGGAAAGCCCGCTTGATCCGCGACAGCGTAGAGTTCATGGTGGAGCCTACGTAATCGGTCAGGTTGTCGACGGCTTGTCGGAGCAGCTGCTCATCGCCATAGTTGGAGATCTGGCGGTAGATCTTGTACAGCTCCGTCTTGTAATCGTTGAGATAAGTCAAAGAGATGCCTTCCTGGTGGAAAAGGAACAGGATATACAAGGCTTTGCTTAATGCTGGCATCTTGACCTCAGTGTTGTTACGGTCGGTGAGGAAGAGGTCGCCACGTGAGGTGACGAAAAGACGGCTGAGGCCATGCGAACTGTTGTATTTCACCATGGTGTCGATAAGGATCTTATGGAAGCCGGTGTATTGGAGCTCGTTTTTCCTTGTCTTGGAGGGCTGCAGCGTCAGGGTTTGCATGAGCGTAGCCTCTTTCTCGCTGAGTCCTGTAGGTGTGATGCTGCTGATGCTGGCATTCAACTTATAGAAACGATGGAGCGTCTCAAGCGGGTCGTCATGGATTTCAAGGATGAGAAAGTCTTGATGCTTGGCCGCCTTCAGGTTCTCGATTTTGAAAAAGAAGGCCGGAGCGCTCAAATTGATGCCGTTGGTGTTCAGGTAATTGAGGAAGATCTCCTTGGACAAGGCAGCACTGTCGAGTTGATACACCTTGCTGTCGATGAGGTCGACTTGATCGTCGGAAAGGGTAGGGTCGATATAGCTGAGCGTGTCGCGGAAGGTGCCCTTGATTTTTCGCAAATCGCCGATCACCTGAGGCAGGTAGAAGAAATCACGTTGTGAGGACTGAAGTAGCTGGCAGATGGCTTTGTAATGGCGCTTGATGCTGTCGTTGATGTCTTTGTCGTAGGCGGCTTCCACATAAAGCACGGCATTGCGGGTGTCGAATTCGAGGTTGGGGATGGAGACGAAATGGGCCTTGAACCCCGATGTCTCGGGCAACTCGATTCCGATGGAAAGGATGACGGCGGTGGTGAGCAAGGACTCGTTGGGGTCTAGCGAATCGTCGGACAGGGAAAGCTGTTGGAAGAGGTGCAGCAGCGCAATCTTTTCTTTGTTTCCAAGCGTCTGCAAGGCTCTGACAGCATCCGACAAGCTCAGGGTGGTTGCTTTTTTTCGTATGGCAGAGGTGATGTGGAAGGCGGCATTTACCTTTTTCAGGAAGTCGATTTCACCTTGGTTGACCAGACCGTCGCATTGCACGAGGTCGGAGAGCACTTTTGCCAATGCCGTTTTATGGTTTTCCTTGAATTTCATAGAGTTAGCTTTAAGAAATTTGGGTTGCAACCTTGCAACCTCCCGATGATTGTCTGAGAGCTTGTATTTTTGCAGCGTTTTTCAATGCAAAGATAGCATAAAAAGATTATCCAATACAAAACTTCAGCATGGTGCGAGATTATAAGAGAGGCCTGACGCAAAAAGAGGTGATCCGAAGTAGGCAAAAGCATGGCGACAACGTGCTTACTCCGCCGAAAAAGGAGTCTGTATGGAGACAGTTTCTTGAGAAGTTTCAGGATCCTATCATACGCATCCTGTTGATAGCTTTGCTGCTGTCGGTGTCGGTGTCGCTGTATCAGTTGTTCACGGGCAGCGAGGGCCTTTCGGTGCTTCTCGAGCCTTTGGGCATCTTCGTGGCAGTGATGCTGGCTACGTGTGTGGGCTTTTTCTTTGAACAGAGTGCCAACAAGAAGTTTGACATCTTGAACCAAAGCCAGGATGAGATGCCGGTGACCGTCTATCGTGACGGCATGATACAACGCATCGAGCGAAAAGACGTGGTCGTTGGCGACACCGTTGTTCTGGGTACTGGCGATGAGGTGCCTGCCGACGGCACTTTGGTGGAAGCCTTGGCCATGCGCGTGAACGAATCCGATTTGACGGGCGAGCCTTCGTGTGGCAAGACAGTGGAGCCATCGGAGTTCAAACCTGACGCCACTTATCCCTCCAACTATGTGTGCCGTGGCAGCATGGTGATGGAAGGCCATGGCGTGTTTGTGGTGGAAAAAGTGGGTGACGAGACCGAATGGGGCAAGGTGTATCGTGGCACTCAGATCGATAATAAGGTGAAGACTCCTTTGAATGAGCAGCTCGACAGGCTCGGCAGGGGCATCACGATCGCCAGTTACGTGATAGCTGGTCTCATCGTGGTGTTGCGCCTGGTGATGTATGCTGTCGACATGCAAGGACAGGACTTCCAATGGATGGACTTCGCCCGTTATTTCCTCAACACCTTGATGATCGCTGTCACCTTGATAGTAGTGGCCGTGCCTGAGGGTCTTCCGATGAGCGTCACACTGAGTCTTGCCCTGAGCATGAAGCGGATGCTGGAGACCAACAACCTGGTCAGGAAGATGCATGCTTGCGAGACCATGGGTGCTGCCACAGTGATTTGTACCGACAAGACGGGTACACTCACCAAGAATCGGATGAGTCTGGCGGAAAGTTGCATCTTCGCCATGAAGGAGGGTAGATTTGACGGCTCTAAGGCGGCGAAGCTGATGGAAGAAGGCATCGCCTTGAACTCTACGGCGTTCCTTGACTACAGCGACAAGCAGAAGGTGAAGGTGATCGGCAACCCTACGGAAGGCGCCCTGCTGTTGTGGCTCTTCGACAATAATGTCGACTTTGTGAGGATTCGTGATAACGCCAAGGTGGTCAAGCAACTGCCATTCACGACGCGATACAAATACATGGCTACGGTCGTCAAAACACCGATGCAAGGCGAATATATGCTATATGTGAAAGGAGCCCCCGAGATCCTGATGAAGCGTTGTAAGACGGTGATGATGCCGGAAGGCGAATGCGACGTGGAGACGGTTCGAGAGACGGTGTTCGAGAAGTTGGCAGCTTACCAAGTAAAGGCGATGCGTACCTTGGGCTTTGCTTGCAGGACGATTACCGAAGAAGAGTTGACGGGTGTCTTTGCGAATGGCAAGCTCCAGGTCGAAGACCTTTGTCTCTTGGGGGTTGTGGGTATCATGGACCCGATTCGTGACGACGTTGCAGACTCTGTCCATAATTGTCTGGATGCTGGTATCGGCGTCAAGATTGTGACGGGTGATACGCCAGGTACCGCCAAAGAGATTGCACGTCAAATCGGACTATGGACTCCCGATGACGATGAAGAAAGACAGATGATCACGGGCAAGGTGTTTAACCTGATGAGCGATGAGGAGCTGAAGGAACGCCTTGACGACATGAAAATCATCTCGAGGGCGCGTCCTTCCGACAAGGAGCGCCTGGTGCGGCTGTTGCAGGAGAAAGGTGAAGTGGTGGCCGTGACCGGTGATGGCACCAACGACGCCCCGGCATTAAATGCCGCCCATATTGGCCTTTCGATGGGCGACGGCACCTCGGTGGCCAAGGAAGCCAGCGACATCACGATTCTCGACAACTCGTTCAAGAGCATCGCACAGGCAGTCACATGGGGCAGGTCGCTTTATATCAACATACAGCGTTTCATCTTGTTCCAGATGACCATCAACGTGGCGGCATGCCTTATCGTCCTGTTGGGCGCCATGTTGGGCACCGCTTCGCCGCTTACGGTAACCCAGATGCTTTGGATCAATCTGATCATGGATACTTTTGCTGCCATGGCCTTGGCTTCGTTGCCTCCCGATCCGAAGGTGCTTCACGACAAACCGCGTTCGCGTGACGCTTTCATCATCACCGATGTCATGAAGAGACGCATCATAGGGGTCGGCCTGGCATTTGTGGCTGTGCTGTTCGGATTCATCCAGTATTTCAAGCATTGTCACGTGGAGACGCTGGCGGATTTCTCGTTGCGTGATTACCTGGTCAACTTCTTTAACTTCAGTCACGTGGCGGGCAACTTCACGCCGAAGGAACTGTCGTTGCTTTTCACCATCTTTGTCTTCATGCAGTTTTGGAATATCTTTAATGCCAGAGCCTTCAACACCTGTGAGTCGGCTTTGAAAGGGCTGTTCCGCAAGGAGCTGTTCCGAGGCTTTGACATTACCTTGTTGATCATCTTTGTCGGACAGATCCTTATCGTCAGTTTCGGTGGCGAGATGTTTAACGTGATGCCTCTGCCTTTGGGCGACTGGATTCGCGTTATTGTGGGCACTTCGGTCATCCTTTGGATAGGGGAAATAGTAAGGTTGATTAAAAAACACAGGTCATAGTGTTTTTCTATCATAAAATTCCTTACCTTTGCAGCCCAATTCAAAACCGAAAGTAAAAATGATTAAACGACTGAATTTTATTGTTTTAACATTCTTTGCATGCTTGTTGTTTGCCTCTTGTTCACGTCCTTCCTTGATTGGAACATGGATTGAACCCGTCTCCGACGAGGGCATTACAGGTGAAATAGGCTTCACATTGCTTGAGAATGGCGAGGTGATTCCCATCAATATGGGCTTTGCTGAGTTCCATTCCTGGGAGAAGTCAGGCGATATGATTTATTTCAAGGGCTCTTATACGGGCACGAATCCTCATGACTTTGTGGATACGATGAAGATCGTCAAGGTCGATGAGACGCAACTTGTCCTTGAGCAAGCCGGTTATACGGTGACATACCAAAGGAAATAAGATTTTGCGTAAAGATAATAAACTACAAATTAAATATTTATGAAGAAATTAGCTGTCATCGCTTTCGGCGGAAACGCACTGCTGAGAGGCGGACAAAAGGGAACCTACAGGGAACAGATGGAAAACGTCACGGAGACGTGCCATTCCTTGCTTCCCTTTCTAAAAAATGATTACAACCTGGTGATTGGCCATGGTAATGGCCCTCAGGTGGGCAATGTGATGCTGCAGCATGAGGCTGGTCACCATCAGTTTGGAGTGCCGGGCATGCCTATCGACTTCTGTGTCGCCGAGACCCAAGGTTTGATTGGTTTCATGATCGAGATGGGTTTGGGCAAGACTTTTGCCAAGGAAGGCCTGAAACGCAATGTCGTCACTCTTGTGACCCAAGTCGTGGTTGACAAGAACGACCCCATGTTCCAGAACCCGACCAAGCCCGTTGGCCCTTATTACTCCAAGGAAGAGGCTGAGAAATATGCTGCAGAGACGGGCGCCATCTATAGGGAAGACCCCAAAGGCCGTGGCTGGCGTAAGGTGGTTGCATCTCCGAAACCTATTGCAATCCAGAACGTTGACTTGGTGAAGCAACTTGCCGAGCAAGGCAACATCGTCATCACTGTGGGTGGTGGCGGCATCCCTGTCATCGAGAAGCCAGACGGTAGCTTGGGCGGTGTCGAGGCTGTCATCGACAAGGACCTCGCTTCAGCCATGACAGCCATCAACATTCATGCTGACGAGTTCTACATCCTCACCGATGTGCCGAAGGTCTACATCAACTTCCGCAAGGAAAACGAGAAGGCTTTGGATACCATCACAGTGGCCGAAGCAAAGAAACATTTGGCTGACGGACAGTTCACCGAAGGCAGCATGGCTCCCAAGGTGCGTGCCGCCATCCTGTTTGTGGAAGCCACGGGTCATGAAGCCATCATCACCGAAGCCACCAGGCTCGGCGATCCCACTTGTGGGACAAGAATCATTGCATAAAGCATTTGTTTTTGTAATCCTAAAAGCTGCGGAGCTTGGCTTCGCAGCTTTTTTATTGTGCAAACGCCACAGTCAGGGCATAGCGTCTCTCATGGTTGACGTATGTCTCCAGCCGGTAGCCCGCACCGTCCAAAACGTGATGCAGGTCATTGACGATTCCTGTGCCACGCAGCTTCACGACAGCTTCTTTCTTGGTCCAAAACTGGGTGAAAGCCTCTACGGGGTCACCCGATGCCTCGATCCATGCTGCCTCGGCAGGATTCATGGTCCTGCGTAATAAGGCGAGATTGCTCTTTCGGAAACTCTCGATGTCGATCCCGACAGGGGAGAAGTCGACGGCAACGGCGAGGCCGTTTTTGCAATGGCTGAGGTTGAAATGAACGTCAGGGTGGTGTAGGAGAAAAGGCTTGCCGTGTTCGTTGTAGCCCATCTCTAAATTGGTGATTCCTAATGGTTTCAGCAATTCTTGTAGCATAAGCCATGACTTCAGGCATGAGAATTGCCCGAAGAGGTGCTTGTAGCCCAAAGCCTCGTCGCGGCGTTGCTCGTTCACCAAGGGGAGCATGCGTCGCACCTCGGCTTCAGTGACTTGGGTCATATCATCGAAAAGGGAGACCATGTGGTGTTTTGTAGGTTGCAAAAATAGTCAATCTTGGCGAATCTGACGTGAAAATAATTTCGGTGACAAAATCACCTTGTTTGTTAAGAAAAAGACGGCTCGTTTGGATAAAAGGGAAGGGCAACTTGTTTTTCTTTTATTTTCGCATCAGTTTTTCATCGGATATGGAAAAGAAAGAAATAAAAAGGAATAAGGTTCAGGCTTTTGCCGACATTCCGCCCCGTACTTTCGACCTGCTGCCCAGGTATATGGATAAATATGGCAAGAAAAAAGCCATGTTTGCCTGTAAGGACGAAGGACATTGGAAGAAATACAAATGCCGTGATTTCATCAAGATGACGGATGCCCTAAGCATCGGACTGATTGGTCTGGGTGTGATGAAGGGCGACCGTGTGGCGGTGATTTCAAACAACTGCCCACAGTGGAATCTGGTGGACTTTGCCACGCAGCAGATCGGCGCCATCTTGGTGCCTATCTATCCGACTGTGCGACAGAGCGACTATGAATATATCATCAACCATGCCGAGCCCCGAGTCATTTTTGTAGAGGGTGCTTTGTTGTATAATAAAGTCAAAGACATCATCGCTGCCATGCCACAGCCTCCCAGGGTGTTTGTCTTCAACCCCGTTGAAGGACAGCTGACGTTACGCGGGCTGATGGTATCGGTGAAGACAGACAAGAAGCATATCCAACAGTTAGAGCTTCGCAAGGATGCCGTTGTTCCCGAAGACGTGGCCACCATCATTTATACCTCTGGAACTTTAGGTACTCCTAAGGGTGTCATGCTGACACATTATAACCTGATGAGTTGTGTTGCCCATTACGGTCCCCATTATCCTGTGCCGAGTTCGCACAAGGTGGTGAGTTTCCTGCCTCTTTCGCACATCTATGAACGTTCGGTGCTTTACACGCATCTTTACCTCGGCAACTCCACTTATTATGTTGAAAACTTCGGTACTATCATGCGCGATATCGCTGACGTGAGGCCTGAGCATTTTACTACGGTGCCACGCGTTATCGAAAAGGTGTATAACGGCATCATGCGCAAGGGCGAGAAGCTCAAAGGCTTGAAGAAACGCATCTTCTATTGGGCATTCCAATTGGCAGAGCGCTATGATGAAACAGGACAGAAAAACGGTAGAGCCTATCGCTTTAAACTATATTGGGCCAATAGGCTGGTCTTCAAGGATGTGAGGAAAGCCTTTGGAGGCCGTTTGGAGTTCATCATTTCGGGCGGTGCCAGCTTGCAGCCACGTTTGGTGCGACTTTTTGCCGCCATGAACATCCCGATTATCGAAGGCTATGGTCTGACGGAGACCTCGCCGGTGATTGCCACCAACAGCTTGGCCTTGGGTATCATCAAGGCTGGAACTGTAGGCGTGCCTTGCAGCAGTGTGCAATTCAAGATCGACCCGGAGACGGGCGAAATCCTCGTCAAAGGCTCTGCCGTGATGAAAGGATACTACAAGAACGAGGAACAGACCAAGATTGCCATCGACGAGGAAGGTTACTTCCATACTGGCGACATTGGCGAGTTCGACGAGGACGGCTTGCTGAAGATCACGGGCCGCATGAAGGAGATCTTCAAGGACTCGATGGGCAAATACATCTCCCCAGCGCTGATCGAAGGTAAGTTTACCGAGTCGCCATTCATCAGCATGATGATGGTGGTGGGCGAGAACCAGAAGTTTGCTGCCGCCCTGATCGTGCCCAATTTCGAGAATCTGAAGACCTGGTGCGAGGAGAATCACATCACTTACACCACGAATACAGAGATGATCCACGAAAAAGCCGTTAACGACCGTTTCCGTAAAGAAGTCGACAAATACAATAAGTTCTTTGGCGATTTCGAAAAGGTGAAACGTTTCGAGCTGGTTGATCGTGAATGGACCATTGACGAAGGCGAGGTTACGCCGAGCCTGAAGATACGCCGCAAAATCATTGCTGAGCATTTCCAGGGATTGATTGACGAAATGTATGCGGAATAAAAAAGAAGCGGCCTCTGCGGAGGTCGCTTTTTTTTGTATCTTTGCGCCAAACATGTTTTTATGGAATCCCTACCTGCATTATTTTCAGATTTAGCCTTGATATTGGTCACGGCTGGTATTACCACCGTTATTTTCAAATGGTTGAAGCAACCCGTTGTGTTGGGCTACATCATCGCCGGATTTTTGATTGGTCCCAACTTCGAATGGTTCCCCGTTATCAACGACCACACGAGTGTGGAGACCTGGAGCGAAATCGGTATGGTGTTCATGCTGTTCGGTATTGGCTTGGAGTTTAGCTTTAAGAAGCTGAAGAAAGTGGGAGGGACGGTAGGCATCACTGCACTTACGGAGCTGGTGACCATGTGTGTGGTAGGCTTCTTGCTTGGAAAACTGTTGGGTTGGTCGCAAATGGATTGCATCTTTCTAGGCGCTATGCTGTCGATTTCCTCCACGACGATTATCGCCAAGGCTTTCGACGACATGAAGTTGCATCGCGAAAAGTTTAGCGGCAATGTCATCGGTGAGCTGGTGGTGGAGGACTTGGAAGCTGTCTTGCTCATGGTGATCCTATCTACCTTGGCTGTGAGTAAGACCTTCGATGGCATGCAGTTGGTGACGAGTATGTTGAAGCTCGGCTTCTTCTTGTTGGTATGGTTCATCGGCGGTATTTTTTTGGTGCCAACGGTGTTGCGTTGGTCGCGTAAGTTTATGTCGGAGGAGACGTTGACGGTGTTTTCGGTCGGCTTGTGCTTCTTGATGGTCGTTTTGGCCAATATCGCGGGCTTCTCTTCGGCCTTGGGCGCCTTCATCATGGGCTCGATTCTGGCTGAGACCCTTGAGGCCGAGATGATCCATAAGGTCACCACGCCGATCAAGAATTTGTTTGGCGCTGTGTTCTTCGTCTCTGTCGGTATGTTGGTCGACCCAAAGATATTGGTGGAGTATTGGTGGCAGATTTTGGTGATCACTGGCGTGTTGCTTCTATTCAAGCCGTTGAGCAATGTGGTGGGTCGCCTGCTGGCCGGCTTGGGCCTGAAACAGTCGATACAAGGCGGCTTCTGCTTCAGCCAGATTGGAGAGTTTTCTTTCATCATCGCGTCGCTGGGCCTCAGCTATGGCGTCATCGACGAATTCCTTTATCCCATCATCGTCTCGGTTTCCATCATCACCACCTTCCTTACGCCATATGCCATCAAGGCTGCCTTGCCGACACACCATTGGATTACCCGTCATTTCCCGGAGTCCTGGCTTATGAAGTTGGAAAGCAACGATTCCGGTATTCGCGTGAAGAGCGGCAAGAAAATCAGCATGGGGAGCTTTATCGTAAGGCAGCTCAAGAACATCGTGATTTATCTTGCCATACTTATCGCGCTCATCCTCATCTGTTTCTTCATGAGCTCTTTCGTCATGAAGTTTGTTCCGGCGCCATGGGGCTCGGCGATATGTGCTGCAATCACTTTGATCCTAATATCGCCTTTCCTTTGGGCTATGGGCTTCAAGCATACTTTGGTGAAGACGACACGCAAGCTGATGGATGCGAGCCGTTTCAACAACACCGTCATTTTGATTATTTTCGTCATCCGGTTTGTTGTTGTTTGGGTTGTCGCCTATAGTGTGTTGCGCCATTTCCTGAACGGAGCTTTTTGGTCACATTTGGGTGTTGAATCCCCGTATTTCAAGCTGATCAATATCGGATTCGGCATCATCTATGTAATCATGCTGAGGGCCTTAAGCCCTGCCATGAAGTTCTATAAGCGTATAGAAGGACGTTTTATGGACAATCTCAACAAGAGGCAGCAAACACAGGTGTTTGCCATCCCTGAGATCCTGCAGGAAAACTGCCATCTCCAGAAGATGACGTTGAGTCCCGACAGCGTATATGCTGGCAAACTGATCAAGGATACGGATTTCCGCGACAACTATAACGTGAGTGTGGTCAGCGTGGAACGCGGCAAACAGCTTGTTGAGCTGCCCAAATCCGACTTCCAGCTGTTCCCGTTTGATAAGATCACATTTGTCGGCCATGAAGACCATCTTCGTCTGTTGCTGGGTAAGGTGGAGGCTTTTGATGACACGTTGATCCAGGAACATGAGGAGAGCGAAGTGGACTTGTATAAGGTGCAAGTGCGCTCCAACAGCCCTTACGTTGGTGTTGCCTTAATGGATTCTGGCTTGGCCGAACACTTTGAAGCCATGATCATCGCCATTGAGCGTGATGGCCAGTTTATCTTGAACCCCTCGGCGCGAATCACGTTCCTGCCTGACGATTTGGTGTGGTTCGTGGCGCAAAAGGACAAGGCCGAGATATTGATGAATTATAATCCAGAGTCAATTCAAAACGACTAAATAGATTGTAACAACTCTATACTCTAAACTCTCAACTCTAAACTAACCATGATAGTCTGCATTGCCGAAAAGCCAAGCGTCGCCCGCGACATCGCCAAGGTGCTGGGAGCCAATACCACCCATGAGGGTTACATGGAGGGCAATGGCTACCAGGTGACGTGGACTTTTGGCCATCTCTGTACGCTGAAAGAACCACACGATTACACCGACCAATGGAAGGCATGGGCGTTGAGCCGCTTGCCCATGATACCGCAACGATTTGGCATCAAACTCATTGCCGATAAAGGCGTGGAGAAGCAGTTTAAGGTCATCGAGTCGTTGTTTCAGAAAGCAGACGAAATCGTGAACTGCGGCGATGCCGGGCAAGAGGGCGAGCTCATCCAACGCTGGGTGATGCAGAAGGCTGCTGTGCATTGTCCCGTGAAACGCCTGTGGATTTCGTCCCTGACCGAGGAATCCATCAAGGAAGGCTTCAAGAACTTGAAAGACCAGGTGGACTATCAGTCGCTTTATGAGGCAGGACTTTCGCGTGCCATCGGCGACTGGCTTTTGGGCATGAATGCCACACGGCTCTACACCTTGAAATACGGCCAAAACCGTCAGGTGTTGTCCATAGGTCGTGTGCAGACGCCCACTTTGGCGCTGATTGTCAACCGATACAACGAAATCGTCAACTTCAAGCCTGAGGCCTATTGGGTGCTGTCGACGGTGTATCGTGACACAACCTTCACCGCCACCAAAGGCAAGTATGGCTCTGTGGAAGACGGCCAAAAGGACTTGCAGAGCGTGGAAGGGAAGGAGTTTACCGTGACCGACATCACCACTAAGAAAGGCACGGAAGCGCCTCCGAGGCTGTATGACTTGACCTCGTTGCAGGTGGAATGCAACAAGAAGTATAACCTGTCGGCAGACCAAACGCTGCAGACCATACAGAGCCTCTACGAGAAGAAATACACCACCTATCCGCGTGTCGACACCACCTATCTGAGCGATGACATCTATCCCAAGTGCCCCGACATCTTGTCGAAGCTGACCAACTATGCCGAATACNNCATGCCATCATCCCGACGGGTGTGGTGCCGCAGGGCCTGTCGTTTGCCGAGCAGCAGGTCTACGACGAGGTCTGCCGCCATTTCATCGCCGTGTTCTACCCTGACTGCCAGTTTGCCACGACGACCGTCTTGGGCAAGGTGGAAGACGTGGAGTTCAAGACCTCGGGCAAGCAGATTCTGGTGCCAGGTTGGCGTGAGGTCATCAAGCCTCAGAAACAACAAGACGAGGAGAACCCTTCGACAGGCTCAGGGACCAAGGAAGGTCAGGAGGATGAGGAGAGGACCTTGCCCATTTTCGCTAAGGGCGAGCACGGGCCACACCAGCCGCAGCTGGCCGAGAAGTGGACCACGCCGCCGAAGCCTTATACCGAGGCC
>DBXU01000173.1:14113-15249 GCA_002310075.1 Bacteroidales bacterium UBA1204
TGGTTGACGACGAGTCGTTGCGCGAGGTGATGAAGGAAAACGGCATCGGTCGGCCTTCTACGCGTGCGGCTATCATCGAGACCTTGTTCAAGCGCAACTATATCAGGAAGGTGCGCAAGAGTTTAGAGCCAACGCCGACGGGCATTGAGCTCATCGGCCTCATCCACGAGGACCTGCTGAAGAGCGCCGAGTTGACAGGCATCTGGGAGAAGAAACTCCGTGAGATAGAGCAGCACAGATACGAGGCACGGCAGTTCTTGGACGAGCTGAAGCAGATGGTGACGGAGATCGTCACCACGGTGATGCTGGACAACAGCAACCGTCGTGTGGCGGCGGCAGTGGTGGAGGAGAAGCCGAAGAAGGCAGTGTCCAAGAAAGCCGCTGCTCCAAGAGCAAAGAAGCCCCAACCAGCTCCAGCAGCAGCTAATCCTGACGCTATCATCGGGCAGCCATGCCCGCTGTGTGGCAAGGGTTATGTCATAAAGGGGAAGACAGCCTACGGCTGTTCTGAGTGGAGGAATGGCTGCACCTATCGTAAGCCTTTTTGACCACGAACGTCCTTTCACGCTATCGCGGCCTTTGAGCTGCAATCTCCGGTGCTTTGAAATTCATCTCATAGATATTGCTTTAATGCCTTTTTCAGGCTCTCTTTATGCTCCTCCACCAGTGACTGGGGTTATAGACTAACTATGTACCCAATACCCCTCTATTGCTAAAACCCATTACCATAACAAGAAAAACAAACTCTTCTTCCTACTGGGGATGGTAAATGATCTATGAGGAAAGCAGGTAAAGTATAAATGTGCAAGCTCTTAGATTTTCACTATTGATTCTAGAAAGCAGACTAACGAAAAAGCAGGTTGTCAAATGGCAGCCTGCTTTTTCTCTAAACTCTAAACACTCAACTCTCAACTAATCTCCAACGTCTTCTTGCAGATCTCGATCTCACCCGGGTCGCCGGTGTACTTGCCGAGGTCGTCGCTGAGCTTGACCACCTTCTTCCAAGTACGTTTCTCGGTGATCTTGGCTGCCGTGAGCTTCACTACGATGTTCATGGCTTTCACGTTGTCGACGTCGCAGGTGAGGTGGGTGCCGATGCCGAAGGAGTCTTGCATGCGTCCCGCCACGGCCTCGTG
>DBXU01000173.1:15293-15517 GCA_002310075.1 Bacteroidales bacterium UBA1204
CCGAGTTCCTTGTATTTCTCGATGATTTCCTCCAAGGCTTCGTAGTTGTCGCCGCTGTCGACACGCAGGCCGTCAAACAGTTTGGCGTGCAGTTGCGTGAAGTTCTGGAAGAAAGCCTTGCGCGTGTAGGTGTCATACAAGAACACACCCAAACTGCCGGCATAAACGTCTTGCCAGTAGTCCATGGCGAGGTAGTTAGCCTCGTTGTAGCCGTAGAGCGAGCA
>DBXU01000147.1:0-4883 GCA_002310075.1 Bacteroidales bacterium UBA1204
GGTCAGGTGGTGCAAACCGTCAACAGTTTCTTTGGACAGATGCAGACCGCATCTGTATGCCCTACCTGTGGCGGACAAGGCACCATCATCAAGAAGAAATGTTCACATTGCAATGGCGAAGGCATCGTAAAAGGTGAAGAGATAATCGACATCGACATTCCAGCAGGCGTTGGCGAAGGAATGCAGCTCACCGTGCGCGGCAAAGGCAACGCAGGACCCCATAATGGTGTCAGCGGCGACATGCTCGTCCTCATCGAGGAAGAAGCCCATCCCGATTTTGAACGCGACGAAAGCACCTTGATTTACAACCTTTTCATCACCATACCACAAGCCATTCTAGGCACACAAGTCGAAGTGCCAACCATCGATGGCAAAGTACGTGTGAAGATTGCCCCTGGCACGCAAAGTGGCAAGGTGCTACGCCTTAGAGGGAAAGGCCTACCCATTCTCAACGGATATGGCAATGGCGACATGTTGGTCAACGTCAACGTTTGGGTACCCAAAAAAGTCAACAAAGACGAAGAAAAGCTACTGAATCAACTGGAACAATCTGAAAACTTCAAACCCAACCCAACTGCAGAAGAAAGGAGTTTCTTCGGAAAAATAAAGGATTATTTCAACTGAACATGACAAAGATATCCATACAAGAAGTCACCAAATGTTATGGTGATTACACCGCATTAGACCGTATTTGCATTGACATCCCAACGCATTGCATTTACGGTCTTTTGGGTCCTAACGGGGCAGGCAAGACGACCCTCATCAGGATCCTCAACCAAATCACGGCACCAGATTCGGGACAAGTGCTTATCGATGGCGAACGTCTTAACCAAAAACACATTTCTCGCATCGGCTATCTGCCAGAAGAACGTGGTTTGTACAAAAAAATGAAAGTTGGCGAACAAGCCCTTTACCTTGCCGAGTTGAAAGGCGTCAACAAGACGGAAGCCCAACAAAGGCTGAAAAAATGGTTTGAAAAGTTTGAAATCTCAGACTGGTGGGACAAGAAAGTGGAAGAACTGAGCAAAGGCATGCAACAGAAAATACAGTTTATCACCACCATCGTACATGAACCTGACATCCTTATCTTCGATGAACCCTTCAGTGGCTTCGACCCCATCAATGCCAACCTACTGAAAGAATCCATCATCGAACTGCGCGACAAAGGCACCACTGTGTTGCTCTCAACCCATAACATGGCATCAGTCGAAGAACTCTGCGACAGCATCACGCTGATCAACCATGGCAAAAGCATCTTGCAAGGCAAGGTCAGCGATATCAAGCGACAGCACGACACCTTCGAGCGCGAAGTCATTATTAGGACCGACAACATACAACCCCTCTTGACGCTGACCGACACTTATAATATAAAGGTGGAAAAAACGGACATCAACAACGAAGTGAAAATCACAACTCACGAAGACACCTCCAACGAGCTGCTCACCCACCTTCTCAGCTTGGGCTCGCTCGTCTCATACAAGGAACTGTTGCCTTCCATGAACGACATTTTCATCCAAGAAGTTCAATCCCAAAACCAAGCATCATGAACAAGATCGGACTTATCATCAAACGAGAATACCTCACTCGGGTCAGGAAACGCAGCTTTATCATCATGACCTTTTTGGGTCCCATCCTGATGGCAGCCCTTTATATTATCCCAATCATGTTGGCCCTCAATGCAAGCAACGAGCACCTAAGAATTGCTGTCGTGGACGAAAGCCATTGGTTTGAAGACCGTTTTCAAAACACCAAAGAGCACACCTTTGTCCTTATGGACAGCCAACCTGTCGACAGTGTCAAGGAACTCGTGAAACAAAAGGTTTTCGACATCGTTTTGTACGTACCCCCCACCCAGCTCAACATCCCTTCAAATGCCATACTTTACAGTGTTTCACAGGTCCCCATAGAAGTGGAAAACTACATCCGAAATGTGATGCAAAAAGAAATCGAAGACCAAAAGTTGATGGCTTCAGGCGTAGACCCCAAAATCGTCAGCGCGGTCAAAACCGATGTCAACCTTTCCATCATGCGCATGGATGACAAAGGCAATGAAAAGGAGACCTTCACCCAAGTGCAGTTCACTTTGGGCATTGCTTTGGCTGTGTTAATCTACATGTTCATCATTTTTTTTGGAGGGCAGGTGATGCAAGGCGTGGCCGAAGAAAAAACAAATCGTATAATTGAAGTGATTATCAGTTCGGTGAAACCTTTCCAGTTGATGATGGGAAAAGTAATCGGAGTCTCTTTGGTCGCCCTAACCCAATTTATCATGTGGATTCTATTGACAGGTGTTCTTTATGTTGGCTTCTCTGCCTTTATTGGCATCTGTCACCCAGGCATGTTGTCGTCAGGCACTGTGATGAGCCAAGAAATCGCCACCAACGACATCATGAGCAATGAAAGAGTCCAGAACATCCTTCAGATTGTCCATTCCATCGATTTCGGGACCATCATCATCAGTTTCCTGGTGTTTTTCATCTTAGGTTACCTGCTTTACGCCACACTCTATGCGGCCATTGGTTCGCTCGTTGACAACAACACTGACTCGCAACAATTCACATTACCCGTCACCGTACCGCTCATGATAGCGATCATTTCCTCCTTCTACATAGTCAACAACCCGGATGGGTCCTTGGCTATTTGGCTTTCCATGATACCGTTCACTTCCCCCATCTCGATGATGGTTAGGATTCCTTTCGGCGTCCCTATCTGGCAAATTGTCTTGTCAGTCGTTCTCTTGGCCGGTACCTTCGTCCTGATGACATGGTTGGCAGCAAAAATCTATCGAACGGGCATCTTGATGTATGGAAAAAAGCTTACTTACAAGGAAATTTTCAAATGGTTGAAATATAAATAGATTTTTTCGTATTTTTGCAGGCTCTAAATAGAGTAAAAAAGCACTAATTGGATTTATAATAAATTAAAAGTCAAATAATTAAATCAGTTTTACAATGCAAAACAAAGGAGCAATCAAGGCGATAGCCATTATCTTCGGACTGATCTTCCTTTATCAACTCTCGTTCACTTTGGTAACGAAGAGACAAGAAAAGAAAGCTGTCAAATACGCCGAAGCAGAGGCTACCAGACTTGCAAACGGAGACGAATCCATGTACAATCTGCTGAAAAACGAGAAAGAGACGTACTATCTGGATTCCATCAGCAACATGAATGTGTACAACCTTTTGTTCAAAAAGTACACCTATCGTGACGCAAAAGAAAAAGAAATCAATTTAGGTCTGGACCTGAAGGGCGGTATGAACGTCACTTTGGAAGTTTCGGTGAAAGACATTGTCAATGCTTTGGCAGGTCATTCACAAGACCCCACTTTCGTAAAAGCCATGGAACTTGCCACGGAAAGACAGGAAAAGAGCGAAGGCGACTTCGTCACCCTGTTCGGCGAGGCTTTTGAAGAGGTGGACCCCAACGCCCGTCTTGCTTCCATTTTCTTATATGAATTCAAAGACAAAGGCATCACCGTCAACTCCACCAACAGCGAAGTGCTGAAAGTGTTGAGAAGCGAAAGTGAAGGTGCCATCAACCGTTCCTACCAGATTCTGAGAACCCGTATCGACCGTTTCGGCGTTGCCCAGCCCAACATCCAAAAGCTGGAGAACTCAGGCCGTATCTTGGTCGAACTTCCTGGCATCAAGGATCCGAAGCGTGTCCGCAAACTCCTTCAAGGAACTGCACAATTGGAGTTCTGGGAGACCTACAACTTCTCCGANNAACGCCAAGCTGGCTGAAACAAGAAAAGCCAAGAACGCTTTGAATGAAGCCGTTCCCCAAGAAGAATTGGCTGAGAACGAACAAACACTGGCTCCTGCCGAAGGAGAAGAAGTCGTTGCCGACAGCACCGTTGTCGACAGCACTGCTGAAGCCAACCTCCTCGACCAGCTGAATGAGAACAGCGAAAGTGCCAACGACACTTTGACGGAAGACGAACAACTCAACCAATTCCAAGAGAACAACCCGTTGTTCTCCTACTTGCAGCCTTCGTTCTACCAGAATGAAGCCGGCCAAGTTGTTGCTGGCGAGACAGCCCGCGTTGGTATCGCTCAAGTGAAAGACACTGCCACCATCAACAGCATGTTGGCAGAAACCAAGAGCCTCTTCCCGCGCAACCTCAAGTTCGCTTGGACTGTGAAGCCTGAAATCACTCAAGGCGAGCAAGAGTTCCTCGAACTCGTTGCCTTGAAGATGTCGCGCGACAACAAGTGCGCCCTTGGTGGTGAAGTCATTACTGACGCCCGTCAGGACTACGGTCAAGGTAACCAAGTTGAAGTCACCATCCAGATGAACTCGGAAGGTGCCAAAGCCTGGAAACGCCTCACAGGTGAGAACATCGGCAAGCAGATTGCCATCGTCCTTGACGATTATGTTTACAGCTATCCCGTCGTCAATGGCGAAATCCCGAACGGCCGTTCTTCCATCAGCGGTGGTGGCATGACCATCGAAGAAGCCCAAGACTTGGCCAACATCTTGAAGGCCGGTAAGTTGCCTGCTCCCGCCAGAATCCTTGAAGAACAAGTGGTTGGTCCTTCACTCGGTAAGGAAGCCGTCCAAAAAGGTATGTGGTCGATGGTGTTTGCTTTCATCCTCGTACTGCTTTACATGATCTTCTTCTACAACAAGGCTGGTGTCGTGGCCGATATCGCTCTGTTGATCAACGTATTCTTCCTGTTCGGTGTGCTGGCTTGCCTCGGCTCAGTGCTGACGCTGCCTGGTATTGCCGGTATCGTGTTGACCTTGGGTATGGCCGTTGACTCGAACGTGATTATCTTCGAGCGTATTAAGGAAGAACTGAAAGCTGGCAAGGGCCTGAAACTCGCCATCTCCGATGGTTACAAGAACGCTTATTCCGCCATTATCGACGGTAACGTCAC
>DBXU01000147.1:4901-9975 GCA_002310075.1 Bacteroidales bacterium UBA1204
GGTACGGGTCCTGTCCACAGCTTCGCTGTAACCCTCTGCATTGGTATCCTTACTTCATTGGCTACTTCCATCTTCATCTCTCGTTTGATTTTCGAACGTATGCTTGATAAGGATAGAGAAATCAGCTTCTCCACCAAGTGGACCCGCAATTTCTTGCAGGATAAGCACTATGATTTCATCGGAATGCGCAAGACTTCGTTCATCATCTGCATCTGCTTCCTTTTGGTCAGTTTGATCTCACTCGGCATCCGCGGTCTGAACCTCGGTATTGACTTCAAGGGTGGTCGCAACTACGTCGTCCAATTCGACGATCCTAACATGAAAGTTGAGCAAGTGCGTGAAGCCTTGACTGACGTGAGCTTCGACAAGAACGCCATCCACAGCGCCCTCGAAATGAGAGACGACCAAGAAGTGGAAGACTGGTCAACGCCTGAAGTGAAGACTTATGGTACCAACGGTCAGGTGAAGATCACGACCAAGTTCTTGATTAAGAATGACAGCCCCGCCGTCGACAGCGTCATCCAAGTCATCCTTTATGATGGTTTGAAGGGCCTGTATGGCAACGACCTCACCATGGAGCAATTCTCCTCAGAGGATGAAACCGTGGGTATCTTGAGCACCCAGAAAGTCGGTGCCACCATCGCTAGCGATGTTACGCGTAAGTCCATCATCGCCATCATCGTGGCTTTGGCTTTGATGTTTGTCTACATCGCCATCCGATTCAAGAAATGGCAATATGGTGTGGCTTCCATCATGGCTCTGGCACAAGACACCATCATCGTGTTGGGTATGTACTCCTTGTTCTACAATGTGCTGCCCTTCACCATGGAAGTGGACCAAAGTTTCATCGCTGCTGTGCTGACTGTTATCGGTTACTCCATCAACGCTACGGTGGTTATCTTCGACCGTATCCGTGAAAATGTCGGTTTGCATCCGAAGAACTCATGGAAGGTCAATATGAACAATGCTGTCAACAGCACTTTGACCCGTTCGTTCAACACCTCCGGTTCGACCTTGGTCGTGTTGCTTGCTATCTTCATCTTCGGCGGCGACACCATCCGCGGATTCATCTTCGCTCTGTTGGTCGGTGTGTTGGCCGGTACCTTCTCCTCAGTGTTCCTGTCATCGCCTTTCGCCTATGTCTTGATGAAAGGTCATAAGAAAGACAATGAAATCACCGAAGAAAGCACTTCGAAGAAGAAATAATAGAATTATTATATTAACCTTCTAAACTGCTTGCAAAAATCCCGCTGGATTCAGCGGGATTTTTTTATTCCAAATACTATGTAGTTTCTCCAAATTATTGTACTTTTGTCCGATAATAATAACGCTTATTCTGCGTTTGGCTTAAGAGAACAATTGTCTATGAAAAAATACATTCTAATCCTCATGTCGGCATTATTCATTTTCATGAGTACCGACCTTTATGCACAGAGAAGAAATCCCGCCAAAAACGCCGATCTGGCCTTTGGACGCAAGCAGTATATCGAAGCCGTCGACCGTTATAAGAAGGCCTATCGCAAAGTGCGCCGCAACAAGGAAGAGCGCAACCGCATCAGCTTCCAAATGGCTGAATGCTATCGTAATATTGGCCTTCCCAAAAGAGCAGAACCTTATTATAAGCGCCTTCTGAAGACGGACTACCCCAACGTTCATCCTGAAGTTTATCTTTACATGGCTGAAACCTATAAGATGAACGAGAAGTACAAAGACGCTTTGGAAATGTACGAAATATACGCTCAAAGAGTTCCTAGTGACCCAAGAGGGCGCTTGGGTGTCGAAACCACGTCTCTCATTACGGAATGGCTGGAAAACCCGTCGAAATACGAGCTTACCCCCTTGAAAAAAGTAAACTCCACCAAGGATTCCGATTTTAGCGCTTGTTGGCTCAGCAACAACTACAACGAAATCATCTTCACCTCTACTCGTGATGCAGCCACAGGAAAAGAAAAAGACGGCATCACAGGGCAAGAATTTGCCGATTTCTTCACCTCGAAGCAAGACCGTAAAGGCGACTGGAGCACACCCGTACTCGCCGACGAAAGCGAAAGCATCAACACGGGAGCCAGCGAAGGCACGCCTTTCATGAATTCCAAGTTCACCAAAATGTATTTCACACGTTGCCAAAATGGAGCCCACCGTAAGAACGGTTGCCAAATCATGGTAGCGGGCAAGAGCGGCGGCGCTTTCTCGGAAGCAAGACCCGTGGAGATTGCCGGTGTCGACACCTTAGACATCGTTGGGCATCCCACCCTTTCGAGCGATGAGTTAATAATGTATTTTGCCGCGGAACGCAAAGACGGCTTCGGCGGAAACGACATTTGGGTTGCTATGCGTGACAACACCACCGACCCCTTTAAACGGCCTTTCAACTTAGGTGAAAAAATCAACACGCCTGGCAACGAGGTCTTCCCCTTCCTTAGATCCGACACCGTACTCTATTTCGCCTCCGACGGTCATGGCGGCATGGGTGGACTCGACATCTTTGTCTCTTCCATGGACACCAGCGGTCAATGGGGCGAACCTCGTAACCTGAAATCGCCCATCAATTCGACTGGCGACGATTTTGCCATCATCTTCCACCCCACAGAGGAACGTGGATTCATCTCCTCCAACCGTGGCAACAGCCGTGGATTGGACAATATCTACTATTTTGAAGAACCGCCCGTATTGTTCACTTTCTCAGGTACTGTCAAAGATGCCAAGACCAAACAGTTTGTCAGTAACGCCGCCGTGCGATTGGTCGGCAGCGACGGATCTAGCATTATGACTCGTACCAACGAGAAAGGCTATTTCAACTTCAGCGACAGCCAAATCAACAAGAACACCACCTACGAAGTCACGATAGACAAGGATAACTACTTTACTCTCAGCACTCAAGAGACGACTATGGGACTGGAGTTTAGCAAAGATATCGAAAAAGACTACGACATAGAACCCATCCCTCAGGAACCCATCATGCTGCCTGATATCCTATACGACTTAGGCAAATGGGACCTCAAGCCGCAGTTTGAGGACTCTTTACAAGGTTTGATCGAAACCCTGCAAATCAACCCGACCATCACCATCGAGTTGGCCTCACATACCGACGCCCGTGACACCGACGAACATAACGATATCTTGTCGCAGAAGCGCGCCCAAAGCGTCGTCGACTACCTCATCATCCGTGGCATCGACCCACTTCGACTCACCGCCAAAGGATATGGCGAGCGCGTGCCACGCACCATCCAAAAAGACATGACCGTGAGAGGCTATACCTTCAAGGCTGGCACAAGACTCACCGAAGACTTCATCAATAAGCTGCCCAGTAACGATGTCAAGGAAGCCGCTCACCAAATGAACCGCCGTACCGAATTCCGCATCTTGAGCAAAGACTTTGTACCGCGCGACCACATCAACGAAGGCGGCACTGTCAACATCGCCATCAACCCGCAGGAAGACCAGACCGAGCACTTCACTGTCGACAAAAAAGGTTATTTCAGCTTTACCGCTAATGTCGACGGCTACAATGAGACCTTCACCTATAGCCAAAATGCCGACTTGTGTATCTCTGAAAGCCGCGCTCTTCAACTGCTGAAAGAAGGCCGCATCACCGCCGATGCCTTCCAAGGCGACGTCGATAAAATCCTTACTACAGGAGGCATCCAAAACGGCGCCATTTTCGTCATCAAGGAAGTGCGAATCGCTGGCCGTTCGCTTTACAATATCGAGTGCAAGGTGGTGAGCAGGATGATCGAGCAATGGGTCATCGGACAGAAAAACATGAAACAACTCGGCAACTACGAGTTTGACACTAATGATAGGAAACTGAAATTCAAATAATGGACAATCAACGCTATAGCCAACGTGGCGTCTCTGCCGAAAAGGAAGACATCCACAACGCCATCAAGAACCTTGACAAAGGGCTTTATCCCAACGCTTTCTGCAAAATCATTCCCGACATCCTCGGAGGCGATCCGCTGTATTGCAACATCATGCACGCCGACGGCGCGGGAACCAAATCCTCATTGGCCTATCTCTATTGGAAAGAGACTGGCGACATGAGCGTATGGGAAGGCGTGGCACAAGACGCCGTGGTGATGAACACTGACGACCTCATCTGCGTGGGTGCCATAGATAACATGCTGCTCTCCTCCACCATCGGACGCAACAAGAGCCTCATCCCTGGAGAAGTGATTTCCGCCCTGATTAACGGGACAGAGCATTTCTTGCAGAAACTCCGCGACTTGGGCATCGGCATTTACCTTACAGGCGGTGAGACCGCCGACGTGGGCGACTTGGTGCGCACCGTCATCGTTGACAGCACCGTGACGACCCGAATCCGTCGCGACGAAGTGATCGAGAACAATCTGCAGCCCGGCGATGTCATCGTGGCCTTTGCCTCCTACGGACAAGCCTCCTATGAAGACTGCTACAACGGTGGCATGGGCAGTAACGGCCTCACCTCGGCCCGCCATGATATGTTGAATCATTATCTGGCAGAGAAATACGATGAGAGCTATGACCACAGCATCCCTGAAGATTTGGTCTATTCCGGCCCGCACAAGCTGACCGACCCGACCGAAGTCCCAGGAGTGGATGTAGGCAAACTTATCCTCTCGCCCACCCGCACCTATGCCCCGCTGATGATCCCGATTCTGAAGGAGTTCCGCAAACAGATCCACGGCATCATCCATTGCAGCGGAGGCGCCCAGACCAAAGTGCTGCACTTCGTTGATAAGTTGCATATCGTGAAGGACAACATGCTGGCGTTGCCGCCTTTGTTCAAGCTGATCCAAGCCGCCTCGGGCACCGACTGGCACGAGATGTACAAGGTCTTCAACATGGGCCATCGTTTGGAAATCTACACCAACGAAAAGGCCGCCAATGAGATGATTGCCATTGCAAAACAGTTCAATATCGACAGCCAAATCATTGGACATGTGGAGGCTTCAGAGCAAAAGAGATTGACGATCAAGAGTGACTTCGGAGTGTTTGAGTATTAAACTATGGACATCACCGAGAAACTCGAAACGATAAAGCACCGCTGGGAGGAGATGGGCGAACAGCTCGCCGACCCTGCCGTGGCTTCCGA
>DBXU01000147.1:9990-10232 GCA_002310075.1 Bacteroidales bacterium UBA1204
AAGGACTTGGAGCCTATCGTCATGGCTTTCAAGGAATACAAGACCTTGAAAGGCAATGTTGAGGAAGCCAAGGGGATTCTGGCCACGGAGAAGGACGAGGAAATGCGAAAGATGGCCCAGGAGGAGTTGGACACCGCACAAACGCGCATCGAGCAATTAGAGCAAGACATCCGCGTAATGATGATCCCCAAAGACCCACAAGACAGCAAGAACGCCATCATGGAAATCCGTGCAGGCACGGG
>DBXU01000110.1:0-443 GCA_002310075.1 Bacteroidales bacterium UBA1204
TCCGTGATCTTTTGGTACATCTGGAAAAGGTTGCCGTATTTTTGTTCAACGACATCCTTGCCTAAGCGATGGATGGCGTCGGCAAAGTCGAGGTAGACGGCATAGCCCGTGCCTACGCCATAGCCTGCGTCACAGCGTTCTTTGGCGGCACGGCTGGCCACATCGCGCGGTACGAGGTTGCCGAAGGCAGGATAACGACGCTCCAGGTAGTAGTCGCGGTTTTCTTCAGGTATCTCTGTAGGTTTCAACTTCCCGGCACGTATGGCTTCGGCATCTTCCTTTTTCTTGGGCACCCAGATGCGTCCGTCGTTGCGGAGGCTTTCGCTCATCAGCGTGAGTTTGCTTTGGTAGTCGCCGTGTACAGGGATGCAGGTCGGGTGAATCTGCACATAGCAGGGATTGGCAAAGGCAGCTCCTTTGCGGTGGCACACCCATGCCGCGCT
>DBXU01000110.1:452-1181 GCA_002310075.1 Bacteroidales bacterium UBA1204
TAAAGGTTGCCGTAGCCGCCAGTGGCCAACACCACGGCATGGGCTGCATAGCGCTCCAAGTCGCCGGTGACGAGGTTGCGGACGATGATGCCGCGGGCGCGGCCGTCGACCACGACGAGGTCCATCATCTCGCTGCGCGTGTGCAGTTTCACTGTGCCACGGGCAATTTCACGGCTTAAGGCACCGTATGCGCCGAGCAGCAGCTGTTGACCGGTCTGGCCTTTGGCGTAGAAGGTACGGCTCACTTGTGCGCCGCCGAAAGAGCGGTTGTCGAGCAGTCCGCCGTAGTCGCGAGCGAAAGGCACGCCTTGAGCCACACATTGGTCGATGATGGCACCGCTGACCTCGGCCAAGCGATAGACATTGGCCTCACGGGCACGGTAGTCGCCTCCCTTGATGGTGTCGCGGAAGAGGCGTTCCACGCTGTCGCCGTCATTTTGGTAGTTTTTGGCCGCATTGATGCCGCCTTGGGCAGCGATGCTATGGGCGCGGCGTGGTGAGTCTTGGATGCAGAAGATGTCGACGTTGAAACCCATGGCACCAAGCGATGCGGCTGCAGAGGCACCAGCCAGGCCAGTGCCGACCACGATGATGTCGAGTTTGCGCTTGTTGGCTGGGTTGACCAGCTTCTGCGAGGCTTTATAGTTGGTCCATTTCTCAGCGAGCGAACCAGCGGGTATTTTAGAGTCAAGTTTCATAGTCAGTCATTTAAAGTCCGAAATACACCCC
>DBXU01000110.1:1272-1679 GCA_002310075.1 Bacteroidales bacterium UBA1204
CCGAAGGTCTGGAACACGGCAGCAAAACCATGCCGCAAGTGGAACCATACGACGGTAAAGAATATCAAATAGGCAATGATGATGTGCAAGATCTTAAACTTCTCGCGAGCTTGGTGGTAGAAGTCAGGCTCGACTTCAAGTCCGGCGGCCTCAAGGACGGCCTTGTCTTCTTTGTCGAAGTTGGTGAGCCAATTCTCCTTGGCGGAGTATTCGCCGTGTTGCTCAGCATAGTTGAATGCGTCGGGTTGCATTGTTCTCAGGGCTACGACGTCTTCTGTTTTGGCCATATATTTCCCTTTCACCCATCCGATCTTCACGAAATAGAAGTCAGTGAAGTGCATGATGAGGCAGGCGAAAATGAGGATGCCCGTCCACATCTGGAGTTTGGAACCGGTGTGTGTTTTGGA
>DBXU01000110.1:1686-2216 GCA_002310075.1 Bacteroidales bacterium UBA1204
GCTTATGGTAGCCTTTGGGTCGGGCCCTCTTGTTGGTCACGGCCAGCCAAATGGCCAACACCGCGTGCAGCAGCAATGCGGCAAATAGGCCTATCTCCAGAATCTTGACGATGACGTAGGTGCCCATAAAGTGGCAGAAAGCGTTATACCATTCGCCGCAGTCATGCCTCAGAATGAGCAGATTGGCGCTGGCGTGGAACAGCAGGAAGAAACTCAAGAAAGCGCCCAAGGCACCAACGAGGATCTTCTTAGAAATGGAGTGAATCTTTGGTATATTCATAATGATATGATATTGCAGTTGGTTATTTCTTAGGTGCCCCTCCACCAAAATCATCATACAAGATATTCTCGGGAGCAACCCCAAGATTATCAAGCATATTGACCACAGCGGCGCTCATTGGGCCGGGGCCGCACATGTAGTATTCGATGTCCTCAGGGGCGCGATGGTTTTTCAAATAGGTATCGAACATCACGTTGTGGACAAAACCGGCAGTATATTTCACGCCCTGTGCATCGGCAGCGGGGTCGGG
>DBXU01000110.1:2241-14006 GCA_002310075.1 Bacteroidales bacterium UBA1204
GTCTTTCTCGAGTTGCAGGAAGTCTTTCAGATAGAAGACCTCGTTCAAGGCACGAGCGCCATAGAAATAATGCATCTCGCGGTTTCTGACATTCAAAGTGCGGGTCAAGTGCATGATTTGTGCGCGCAAAGGTGCCATACCTGCTCCGCCTCCAACCCAAATCATTTCTGGCAGCGAGGTCCCTGAGCACGTCGAAGGGCCGCCCTCTGTCGTGTCGTGTTCTTTTACATGGAACTCCCCATAAGGTCCCGACATCAGCACCTTGTCGCCAGGTTTCAAAGAGAAGATATACGACGAGGCAATACCCGGGTTGACATTCATGAAGCCAGAGCGGTCGGGTTTGAAGGGCGGCGTTGCGATGCGCACCGTTAGCATGAAGACGTCGCCTTCAGCGGGGTAGTTGGCCATGGAATAGGCGCGCACTGTCGGCTCGGTGTTGACGCACCGGAGGTCAAACATCTTGAACTTCTCCCATGACGGAAGATATTCAGTGCCAATGAGTTCCTTGTCAAAATCGGCATAGTTGATTTTGAACTTCGGGATGCGGATTTGGGCGTAGGAACCAGGGATGAAGTCCATGTGCACGCCTTCGGGCAACTGCACCTTGAACTCCTTGATGAAGGTGGCCACATTGCGGTTGCTGACCACCGTACACTCATATTCCTTGACATCGAGCACCGACTGCGGCACTACGATTTTCAAGTCCTCTTTCACCTTGACCTGACAACCCAAACGCCAGTGGTCTTGGATCTGTTTGCGGGTGAAGAACCCCACCTCGGTAGGCAATATCGTACCGCCACCTTCCACCACGTGGCATTTGCATTGACCGCAGTTGCCTTTGCCACCGCAGGCCGAAGGCAGAAACACCTTCTCTTCGGCCAAAGTGGTCATCAATGAGTTGCCAGGCTGAACCTCCAGCGTTTTGTCATCATTGATGGTGATCTTCACCTTGCCTTTGGGCATTAGTTTGTTGCGTACCCCAAGCAATAGAGTGACGAGCAACAGAATGATGCCGAGGAAAACGGCGATGCTTAATATCAAGGTGGTAGAGAGATTCATACGCTTACAGTTTTATGCCCATAAAAGCCATAAAGGCGATACCCATCAAACCAGTGATAATAAACGAGATGCCCACGCCTTGCAAGCCTTTGGGGATCTTGGAATAGCGCAGTTTTTCGCGGATGGCGGCAATGGCCACGATAGCCAGCAGCCAGCCTATGCCTGAACCGAGACCGAACACTGCCGCTTCACCCACATTGCTGAAGGCACGCTCCTGCATGAAGAGCGAGCAGCCCAAAATGGCGCAGTTCACCGCGATTAACGGGAGAAAGATGCCCAGGGCGGAATAGAGCGATGGTGTGAAAGTTTCGATAATCATCTCCAAGATCTGCACGATGGCGGCAATGATGGCGATGAAGATGATATAGGTGAGGAAACTCAAATCAACCGTTGCCAACTTGGGACTTATCCATGCCAATGCTCCAGGAACCAATAGGTATTTGTTAATCAGGTAATTGACGGGAACGGTTACGACCAAAACAAAAGTCACGGCAAGCCCTAAGCCCGCGCTGGTCTTGACGGTCTTCGACACAGCAAGGTAAGAACACATGCCGAGAAAGTATGCGAAGATCATGTTGTCCACAAAGACCGATTTTATCAGCAGTTTAAACAGTTCCATGGTCGCTTAGTTTTTGTTGTTTTCCTGCATTTCGGGGTTTCGAGTGCGCTGAATCCATATAATAATACCTACCACGATGAGGGCCATGGGTGGCAGAATCATCAAGCCGTTGTTCTGATAGCCGGCTTCGTAGAACGACTGTGGAAACACTTGGAAACCGAGCAGTGTTCCCGAGCCCAACAACTCACGGAAGAAAGCCACGATGACAAGGATCAAACTGTAACCCAATCCGTTGCCTAAGCCATCCAAGAACGACTCCCAAGGCCCGTGTGAGAGAGCAAAAGCTTCCAACCGCCCCATAATGATGCAGTTGGTGATGATAAGACCCACATAGACAGAGAGTTGCTTGCTGACATCGTAGGCGAAGGCCTTTAGGAATTGGTCAATGAGGATGACCAAGGTGGCCACGACGACCAGTTGCACGATGATGCGAATACGGTTGGGGATGCCCTTGCGCAACAGCGAGATGATGAAGTTCGACAAGGCTGTCACCACGGTCACGGAGGCACCCATCACCAAGGCGGGCTTGAGTTGGGCGGTCACGGCCAAGCACGAGCAGATGCCCAGCACCAACACGGTGACTGGGTTGGTCTTTCGCAGGGGTTCTATGATGAGTTTCTTTGCGTTGGCCATGGTTTATTCTCCTCTTTCGGCAAATTTCTTTAGATAGGCCGAATACTTCTCTAATGTATTGTCAATCATTTCTTTCACACCATTTGAAGTCTTGGTGGCTCCCGTGATGGCATCGAATTCTATGGGGACTACACTGCCATTGTTCATGATTTGTTTGCCGGCAAATTGACCTTGGAACTTCTCGGTGGTAATCTCTCCGCCTAAGCCTGGTGTTTCCGACTTATGTCCAAAGGTGGTGCCTACCACCGTTTTTCCATCAGAGGCAATGGCGAGGTAACCCCAGATGGGACCCCAAAGGCCGTTGCCCTGCATGGGGATGACACTGGTCTGACGGTCGATGACAAACACGGGCAGGCCTTCTTCTTCCGTTGGATTGCCGTTCTCGTCCAAAAGGAATGAAGCCGTGCAGTGTTTCTCAAAAAGCCATGCTGCATTTTTGGCGCTGACCTCAGGGATGCCTGCCGCTGTAAGGATGTTGATGCGTTTCTCGTTCTTTTTGTTGCGGTCTTGGAAAGGCTGCAGCCATAATGCCGTTGCCGCGAGCAACACCGCCACGACAACGATTAAGATGGTGGCATACAGGAAGATGTATCCGTTGCTGTTGATGTCTTTTTTCATAGAGCGGAGTTGTTTCGTTGGACAATGGCGCGCTTCTGCCGCATCTTGATGTTGTGCGCAACGACACAATGGTCGATGAGCGGGGCAAAGCAGTTCATGAGTAGGATGCTGAGCATCATACCCTCAGGATAAGCAGGATTGATGACGCGGAGCATCACGGCAAAAATGCCGATGAGCAGACCGTAGATCCACTTGCCGGTGTTGGTCTGAGCCGCCGTGACAGGGTCTGTGGCCATGAAGACCGCACCGAACATGAAGCCGCCCATCAGGTAATGGTAGTAGAAAGGCACTTGCATATATTCGTTGGCGCCGATGGCATTGAATAACAAGCCCATGAGGCCACCACCGAGGACAACAGAGAGCATGACACGCCAACTGGCGATACCTGTAATCAACAGTAGGATCGCACCGAGTGTGACCGCAATGACAGATGTTTCACAGGTAGAGCCAGGAATGGTTCCAATCAGCATATCCAAAGCAGAGGCCGAAGGGCGTATCCCAGCGGCAAGTTCAGCCAAAGGCGTGGCACTCGTGATGGCATCAGTGCCCCAGAGGTCGGCGGCAATCCATACGTTGTCGCCTGACATAAGGGTAGGATAGGCAAAGAACAAGAAGGCACGTGCCACCAAGGCAGGGTTGAGGAAGTTCATGCCTGTGCCTCCGAAGACCTCCTTGCCGATGATGACGGCAAAGGCGGTGGCGAGGGCAAGTTGCCACAAAGGCGTGGTGACCGGAACAATCATCGGGATGATGAAACCTGTGACCAAAAAGCCTTCGTTCACCTCATGGTGGCGTATCTGCGCGAAGGTGAATTCGATGCCCAAACCGACGATATACGACACCGCCAACATAGGCAGCATTCGCAAGAAACCAAACCAAAGGCAATACCACCAACTGGCAGCAGTGCCCAAAGCGTAAGGCCAATCCGTGGCATGGAGCGAGGTCTGGTAGCCGATGTTCCACATGCCGAAGAGCATGGCGGGGACAAGGGCGATGACGACCATAATCATGGCGCGTTTCAGGTCGATGGCGTCGCGAACATGGCAGCCGCGTTTCGTAACCCGATTGGGTGTAAAGGCAAAGGTTTCGAAGGCCTCAAAGGTGCTCTGAAGCCAAGCAAATCTGCCGCCTTCAACGAAGTTAGGCTTGATTCTATCAATGAAACGACGCAAATTGTTGAACATCACACAGCCTCCTTTCTCAGTTTCTCCAAGGCCTCACGGATGATGGCTTGTATGTCGGTTTTTGATGTGTCGATGAACTCGCAAAGGGCGAAGTCCTCGGGCTCAACCTCGTAGATGCCAAGGTTTTCCATCAACTCGATATCACCGATGATGCAGGCTTTGATGAGTTGGGTGGGGTAGATGCTGAAGGGGAAGACCCGCTCGAAGTTGCCCGTGAAGACCAAAGGACGCTCGTCGCCGTGGGTATTGGTGTCGAATTTCCAAAGGTTTTCAAAGCGAGGCAAGGTGATTCCAAAGGGTTTGAAAGAGCTTTTAGGCATGAAACCGCTGAGGAAGGTTCGTGAGAAGCTGAACTTCCTGAATCCCGGCATCAGCCAGCCCATGAAGTCGTAGTAGTCGCCCTCGGGAAGTATACTCACCAAGTCGTCGTAAGCGCCTAGGAAGCCATCGGCGGCGATTTGTGTGCCGCTCAATACATCACCTGAGATGATGCGGTTTTCCTTTTCGACATTGTCAGTATCCATCTTGGGGTAGTCATTATTAAGCAGCTGTGCCTTAGTGATTTCCGCTATACAAGCTCCCGACTTCACACGGTAATAATGAGCATTCTTGATGTTTGGTCCAGCCACAGCGATGACCTTCTCGGGTCTGTATACACCTGTGCTGACCAATTCGCCCAACACGGCAACGTCTTGGATGTTCATCGTCCATACGACCTCGCCTTTATTGATGGGGTCGATATGCGCGATTTGCGTGCCGATGTTTCCTGCGGGATGCGGACCCTTCAAATGGTGAAATTCTAGTCGTCGCTTCGCATCATTGCGAGGAACGAAGCAATCTAGATTTGCAAGTTTCTGTCCCGACCTAAAACAAACATGCACCATACCATCCGTCAATTGCGTCAATGCTTCAAGGCCTTTGACTAGCAAAGCCTCCTTGCCTTTCATGATGAAATCATAATCAGGTGCAAGAGGCGCACTGCTGAAAGCACTGACGAAGATAGCCTTGGGCTTGTTGTCAGGGTTGGCAACGGTGCCGAAAGGCCGTTGACGCAGCATGGCCCATAGGCCGCATTGCAGCATGGCTGCTTTGATCTCATCGGCGTCCATTGGGATTGGCAAAGACTTGCCATCCGAGCCTGCGGATTTGAAATCCGCCTCAACAACCACCTCCATGAGTTTCCGTTTCTCGCCTCGCACAATGGCTTTCACCTGTCCGCTGACGGGCGAAGTGAAGCGGATGCGCTCGTCGTTTTTGTCGCAAAACAAGGTGTCACCGGCATTCACAATAGCGCCTTCCTCGACCAGTAACCGCGATGTGAGGCCCACAAAATCAGTGGGTTTTACAGCATAAGTCGTAATGCTGCGCGCATCGGTGAGACGTAGCTCTGCCTTCCCGCCGATGGGGAGGTCGAGGCCTTTGCGTATGGTGATGGTGTCAGACATCCAGTCGTAGATTTGCTGCAAAGATATTGTTTTTTTACGCGTCAAAGGCCAAAAACTGATAATAAAAAAACTCGAATTCCGTTTTCTTGTCGTCGTTCGGCATGAATTTTGAACTTTTTTTGCTGAACCAATGGGAATAATCTTTATTTTCGTCAAAAATTTCGCCCTATGAAATCACGAAACCGATTCTGCTTGATATTGCTATTTTCCGTTTTATTAACCAGTTCTTTATCAGCGCAAAAGCATGTTGAGGCCTATGATCCTGAGGCGTTGTTCAACGAGGGCGTTCTTTTGTTCCAAAATCAGGAGTATGGCGCCGCACTTTCTGCTTTTAACCAATACCGTGCCCAATCCGTTGATGCCAAATCACAGCGTTGTGTGGATGCACAATATTACGAGGCCGTCAGTTCGCTTTATCTCGGTCATGCCGATGGTCCGGCTAAAGTCATTCGTTTTGTGAACGACAACCCGGGAAGTACATGGGCTCGTCATGCCAACTTTTTGTATGCCAACAATTTGTTTCAAAACAAAAAATTCAAGGAAGCGCTTGAGATTTATGAGAAGACGAATGCAGCTTCTCTAACCGCCTTGGAGTCGCAACAGATGCAATTCAACAAGGCTTATGCTTATTTTCAGACTGGGAACCTTGACAAGGCAATGCCGCTATTTCATGGCTTGATGATGAACGAAGGAAAGTATAGGGAACAATCTCGATACTATTATGCTCACATTCAATATGTCAAGGAGAAATATAATGAGGCTTTGCCACATTTTCGCCAATTACGAACGCATCCTGATTATGCGAAAGTAGTACCAGCCTATATCATGCAGATAGATTATCTTAACGGTGATTATCAGTCTGTCATCGAGGAAGGACGTGACGCTATTCAACAGGCGGACAAGAAACGTAAGTCGGAAATGGCGCAGATTGTGGCCGATGCTTATTTTCAACAGAAGGACTACGATAAGACTTTGGAGTATTACCAGATCTATAATAAGAACTTGTCTGGAAAGACCATTTCACGCGAGGCATGCTATCAGATGGGCGTCAGTAAGATGATGCTGGGGGATTACCAAGGTGCTATTGGCGATTTGCAGCGCATTGCCGGAGATACGGATATCATGGCGCAATACGCTTCCTATTATCTTGCCTCATGTTATGCAAAGATTGACGAGCCAAAGTATGCCCGAAGCGCTTTCTATACCGCTTATTCTGCCGGTTTTGATGAAGAGGTCAGCGAAGAGGCTCTGTTCGACTATGCTAAATTGAGCCTTATTCCTGGTGCCGACCCTTTTAACGAAGCGGTCGGGTTGCTCGACAATTTCGTTGCTGCACATCCCAAGTCGCCGCGAAAATCCGAAGCCCAGGAGATGGCTATCTACCTTTTGCTCAACGCCAAAGAAAACGATCAAGCATTGGAAAGACTCGAAGCCATGCGAAACAGAAGCACGGGACTGCAGAAAGTGTATAATGAGCTTTTGTATGATACGGGTATCAGTCATTTCCAACAAGGCAATTACGATAGAGCACAGGCGTGCTTCTCTAAGATCATGAACAGCAAGCAATCGGCCGCGAATAAGGCTGAAGCTTGCTTCTGGATGGGTGAATCGGCATATCAGTTGGGCGATCACAGCAAAGCAGCAAAATATCTGAATCAGTTCAAAGACATGGAAGCTGCATCCGGACTGCCAGAATATGCTTTGGCTGACTATGATTTGGGTTACATCCATTACCAGAAACCTGATTATGATGCTGCAGAAGCTTGTTTCAGACGTTTCATCCAGTCTGCAGATGATACCCAAAAAGACCTCAAAACGGATGCTTATATCCGTCTCGGTGACTGTTTCTACATGGACAGAAACTACAACAACGCCATCAATTATTACGACTTGGCCACGCGCATCAGCAAACGCAATGCCGATTATGCTTTGTTCCAACAGGCACTTTGTTATGGTGCCAAAGGGGATGCAAATAAGAAAGTCGCCATGCTTAATGACTTGTTGGAAACTTATCCCAGTACTCCTTATTATGAGCAGGCTTTGTTTGAAATTGGCAATACCTATCTTGTCCATGGCGACAAACGTGCTGCCATCGCCAATTTCAATCGTCTGATCAAGGACAGACCTCGTTCAAGTTATACGAGACAGGCGATGATGAAGGTCGGTATGGTTTATTATAACAACAATCAATATGACCAAGCTTTGGCAAACTTGAAGAATTTGGTCGCTTCTTATCCCAATACCGACGAATCACGTGAGGCGTTGAGTATTATTCGAAACATCTATATGGAGCAGAACAAGTTGGATGAATACTTCGGTTATGTCAATGCTAATGGTGAACAGGTGAAGGTCACACAACAAGACTCTTTGGCCTTTGCTAACGCCGAAGGATTCTATCTCGATGGCCAATACCAAAAGGCACAGACCGCTTTGCAGTATTACTTCAACAACTTCAAGCGTGGTGCCTATCTGCTGAAAGCTCATTATTACGGCCTGGAATGTGCTGAAAGAGTGGGGACACAGGACCAAGTCGTCCAACACCTTAATTATATTTTATCGCAACCCGACAATGAATATACCGATAATGCCTTGTTGAAAATGGCACGTATTGAATATGAAAAAGGCAATTACAAGAAGGCGGGTGAGTATTATGAACGCTTGTCTCGTATTACGGACGAGCCTCTTAAGCGTCTGGAGGCACTCGAAGGCAGTATGAAGAGTAATTTCTTCTTGGGCAATTACGATAAAGCTGTTGAGATGGGAGAGAGTCTGCGCCAATCGCGCGACCTGACCGAAGAACAAGTTAACCAGATTAACCACATTATAGGTAAGTCGTATTTCGAGAAAGGCAACTACACTGCCGCTATCGAGAAACTTGACAAGAGCGCCCGTAACGACAAGTCAGTTTATGGTGCTGAGAGCGCCTATTATTCCGCTGTGGCTTCCATCAAGATGAAACAGTATGATGAGGCTGAGAACAAAGTGTTCAACATCGCCGACAATTTCTCGAAGTATGATTATTGGGTCGCTAAGTCATTTATCGCCTTAGCCGATGTGTATGTGGCAAAGGAGAATTTCTTCCAAGCCAAAGAGACGCTTCGAAGCGTCATCGACAACTATAAGGGCAACGACTTGAAACAAGAAGCCCGCGCCAAACTTGCCGAGGTGGAACGCAAAGAGCCCAAAGTGGGCAACAACAACGGTATTGAACCTATTGAGATGGAATAAGCTATGAAAAGATACATTCTGATAATGAGCATGGTCTTTATGGCCATAAGCGTATTTGCTCAGCACGATGAACAAGTCACGGTTGAAGGCAAATACCGACCTAAGGTAAACAAGGTAGACAAGTTGTTGTTGCAACCTGAGACGCCAAAGCCGTCCTATGACTTTCCCAGCACAGAGGTTAATCCGATGGAAGCCAAGCAGAAGTTTGCTCTCAACCTGGAGAAAATAGCTCCTACGGGCTATGCTGCCAAGAAAGACAAGCTGGTGGAACCGACCAAGAACTTTCTCATGGCAGGCATCGGCACGAGAGTCTCACCGCTGTTCCTCTATAAGCATAACTCCATGCTGACCAAGACCTTGGGCTTGGGCGTAGGCATTAAGCACAATTCCTCATGGCTCAACATCAAGGACTACGCACCCTCAGGATACATGAACAATGCGTTTGATATTAATCTGACAACCAGTAAGTTCGATGGATTTCAAGTGGATGGCGGCGTGTATTACAAGAACAATATGTACCATTATTATGGAGTCAACCTGGTGGAAACGCCTTTGACGGATGCCCAAATTGAACAATATTGCCCCCGTCAAGCCTACAACACCATTGGCGCGCATGTCGGTATGGCCTCCACTTCGACGCGCGTGGGAGAGTTAAGTCATTCAAGCAGCTTGGATTATAATTACACATTCGACAGGTTTGAAGCCAGCGAGCATTTTGTTGGCTTGAATTACGGCCTTGGTTACACACAGAATTGGTGGGGCAACAAGAGCCAACCTCAAAAAGTGGGTGTGAATTTGGGCATCCAGTATGCTGGCTTTTTGTATGATGCCAACCACCAGGCCAACCATCGGACTTTGTTCAAGGTCAACCCCTACTTCGAAATGAAAGATGAGTTTTATCGCCTGCATCTTGGAGCAGGTTTCGATTTCGGAATCATAGATGAGGACAAATATTTAGGCATCCGTCCCGATTTGAGTGGAAGTCTTTTTGTCTTGGACAAGAAACTGGAGTTCTATGCTGGCCTTAAGGGTGGCCGCAAGTTGATGCGATTCAGTGAAATCGTCGAGGACAACCCCTTCGTCTTCATCGCTTCACATGATGAGGTTCATGTGGTGAGAAACGAAAGGCTCTGTTTCGAAGGTGGCGTCCGCACCAACATTGCCGAAATCGTCGATTTGCACGTGGGCGTGCGCTATCGCCATGTCGACAATGATGCCTTTTTTGTGATGGACGATATCGGTCCCGGCCAATTGTCAGACCTTTCCCATGACGACTATTCTTACCCACGACTGTATAACACTTACGGGATCGTTTATGATGAAACGAAGACCGTGTCTGTCTTGGCCGATGCCCGCGTCAAGATGCGCAATAGCCTCACGGCCGACCTTGGCCTGGCCTATCATAGCTGTTCGCCTGCCATTCAGGAATACGCCTGGTATCGTCCCACGACGGAAGCCAAACTGAAAGTGACCTACGATTACAACGACAAGCTGGCGTTTAACACCACTTTGCTTTATCAAGGCGGGCGTTATGCCAAGGTCTCGGATGATGGTCCTTACTGGAAGTATCCCCCTCGGTTTTACGCTGAAAAACTTAAGAATGTTTTCGACATCAGCCTCGGTGCCGATTATAAGGTGAATGACCAAATCACGGCCTTTGCTTTAATCGACAACCTGGCATGCCAAAAATATCAGTTGTATTATAACTATCCCGTAACAGGAATACAGCTTTTTGCAGGCGTGAAGCTGAGATTCTAGAATAAGGACTTCTCTACGGCCTTAAAAAGCCCCTTCTCGTCGAAGGGGCTTTTTCTTTCCCGCGTGCGCGAGATAATAAGGTGTTTCAAAAAATTGCCCATTTTTAGCCCCGTAGAGACGTTTTGTATAAAAATCAAATTTTTCAACTTTTTTGTCCATTGTCTCCGAAAAAACCGTATCTTTGCATCTTTAATTGAAAAACCCAAAGAATCAGAAAATGACTGAAGAAGAAAAAAGAGAATTGGCAAGTGAAGAATATGGTGCCAGTAAAATTCAAGTTCTTGAAGGCTTGGAGGCCGTACGCAAACGTCCGGCTATGTATATTGGCGACGTCCATTTCCGCGGCTTGCACCATCTGGTATATGAAGTGGTTGACAACTCCATCGACGAGGCCATGGCTGGCTATTGCGACAAAATCGATGTCCGCATCCTTCCTGGAAACGCCATTAGTGTCCTCGACAATGGCCGTGGTATTCCTACGGGCATGCACCCCAAAGAACACCGCTCGGCCCTTGAGGTCGTGTTAACGGTGCTGCACGCTGGCGGTAAGTTCGACAAAGGCTCCTATAAGGTTTCTGGAGGTTTGCACGGCGTGGGTGTCAGCTGCGTCAATGCCCTTTCAACTCACCTGACCGCTGAGGTTTATCGTGAGGGGCAGATTTTCAAACAGGAATATGAATGTGGAAAGCCGTTATATGACGTGAAAGTGGTGGGGACAACCGACAAGAACGGCACCCGCATTACTTTCCAACCTGATGCTTCGATTTTCCAAACTACGGAATACGACTATAGCACCCTCGCCAACCGCATGCGTGAGTTGGCTTACCTCAACCATGGCATCACGATCCAACTTACCGACGAGCGTGAGAAAATGGAGAACGGCGAATACCGCAGCGAGACCTTCTACTCCGAGAATGGCCTCATCGACTTCATCGCCTACCTTGACGCCAACCGCGAGAAACTCATCCCTGAACCGATTTCCATCTCTGGAGAGAGAAACGGCGTGCCAGTTGAGATCGCCCTTGAATACAACAACGAGTATAAGGAGAACTTGCACTCCTATGTCAATAATATCAACACCATTGAAGGTGGTACCCACCTGCAAGGCTTCCGCTCGGGTCTCACGCGTTCGTTCAATGCCTACGCTGAGAAGAGCGGCCTGATGGAGAAGCTGGAGAAGCTAAAGGTGAAGATCTCGCCTGATGACTTCCGCGAAGGCCT
>DBXU01000110.1:14101-19986 GCA_002310075.1 Bacteroidales bacterium UBA1204
TCCATCGTGGGCCAACAACTCTCCGATTATCTCGAAGAACATCCTAAAGAGGCCAAGACCATTTTCGACAAGGTGACTTTGGCAGCTCAGGCTCGTCAAGCAGCTCGCAATGCCCGTGAGAAGGTGCAGCGTAAAGGCGCCCTGTCTGGCTTTAGTTTGCCGGGTAAATTGGCCGACTGTTCCGAGCGCGATCCCGCCAAGACAGAACTTTACCTCGTCGAGGGTGACTCTGCAGGCGGTTCTGCAAAGCAAGGCCGCGACCGTAACTTCCAGGCCATCCTGCCACTGCGTGGTAAGATTCTGAACGTCGAGAAAGCTATGGAACATCGCGTGTTCGACAGTGAGGAGATTAAGAATATCTACACCGCCCTTGGCGTCACCATTGGAACAGAAGAGGACAGCAAAGCCTTGAACCTCGAGAAACTGCGTTATCATAAGGTCATCATCATGACCGATGCCGATGTCGATGGTAGCCACATCACTACACTGATTCTGACATTCTTCTTCCGCTATATGCGCGAACTGATTGAGAACGGCTATGTATATTGCGCCACCCCACCCTTGTACCTCATCAAGCGCGGCACCAAGCCTGTGCGCTACTGCTGGACCGACGAGGAGCGTTTCGCAAGCATGGCCGAGCTGACCAAGAACGGGACCGTTAGCGGTTATGACGTACAGCGTTACAAAGGTCTCGGTGAGATGAACCCCGAACAGCTTTGGGAGACCACCATGGATCCTGCTCACCGCACGCTTCGCCAAGTGACTATCGAGAACGCCATGGAGGCCGACCACATCTTCTCCATGCTGATGGGTGACGAGGTGGCCCCACGCCGCGAATTCATTGAGCAGAACGCCACCTACGCCAACATTGACGCATAAGATTGAAGTATTGTCTTTAATTTAAAAGGCCGCGAAAGCGGCCTTTTTTGTTGAAAAAATAATGTTTTCTCTCTTGCAGATTTCATTTTTTATCGTGACCTTTGCCCCCAATAAACGTCAATTATGGAAACATTAAAAAAAGGGGAAAAGATCGGCAAGTATGTCGTCAACTCGTTTATAAAAAAAGGACCGGTGGCTGAATCTTATACAGTGCTTGGCCCTGACGATTTGGTCTATTTCATGAAAATATTTGACTTTAACGGCATTCCCAAACCGATGCTGTTTGAGGGCAAAGAGATTTATGAAATCAAGTTGTGTAAGGAATTGAATACCGATAATAATGAGAATGTAATCCGTTATGTCGATAATGGTGAAGTCAAAAAGAACAATACGACTTACCATTATCTGGTCACGGAGTTTTATCGGGGTGAATTGCTCTCTGATGCCATCGCCAAAGAGGGACCATTCGATTTAGAAGATGCAGCCCAGATTACCCTTTGTGTTTTAAGTGGCCTTTCATTTATCCATTCGAGGGCATTGCTCCATAATGACATCCATCCTTCCAACATCATGCTTCAAGAGTTGGAAGACGGCATGTTGTTACCTACGATCATCGATCTGGGACATATTTCCTTCATGGTGATGGGACGCCCGACATTTCCTGTTGAAGACTTGACGCCTTTCTTCAGAGCTCCAGAGACTTTCCGTGGTGTTTACACTATCAAGAGCGATATTTTTTCTACAGGAGCATTGTTGTATTATCTGATTTTCGGTAAAGCACCTTGGGAAGTTGACCTGACTCCATGCAAGGGACTAAAGACTCAAATCAAAGATGCTGTTAAAAAAGCGCGTAAAGAGCCGTTGGAATTGGAGACGGAGACGGTCAAACTGCCCGACTATATGAAAGCCATCCTGCAAAAAGCATTGTCAAAAAAACCTGATGACAGATTCGAATCGGCATCCGAGTTTGCACAAGCTATTGCTGAGCAGTTGATGCCCGAACTGGCTCGTATGATGGAAGATGGTGAGGCATCGCTGCCACCCGAGGTGCAGGAACCTGTTGAAAATGGCATGATGGTTACGGTACAAAAGGGCTCCGGAAATGGATTCGATAACGTAACGGGTCGTGATGAGTTGAAAGAACAGCTCCGGAAAGAAGTGCTATTTGCGTTGCAGAATCCGGAAAAGGCAAAGAAATACCAACTCCCGGCAATCAATGGCGTGCTCCTTTATGGCCCTCCAGGTTGTGGCAAGAGTCTTGTCCTGAAGAGCTTTGCTGAAGAACTAGGTTTCAATTATTCCCTTATCAAGGCCGCCCAGTTCGGCAATATCTATCAGAAAGGCGTTATCGACAACCTGCAACGGCTTTTTGATGCTGCCGAAATCAAAGCGCCGTTTGTACTATGTTTTGATGAATTGGAGTTCTTGGCGCCCAATCCAAACATGGATGGCAATCCAGTTGGCGTCACGCCCCAGATATCGGCTTTCTTTAGCATGATCAATGAATGCTCCAAGAAAGGTATCCTTGTGGTTGCCACCACTAACCGCCCCGATCTCATAGACCAAAGCATCATGCGCGTGGGTTGCTTCGATCGTGTGTTCTTTGTTCCGCAGCCCGATTTTGAGGCTCGAAAGGATATCTTCTTGGAACATCTTAAAGACCGTCCCTGCGAGGAATTGGACTTCGATGAATTGGCAAGAATGTCGGACGACTTCAATGCAGGCGACATCGCAGAAACCGTGAATGAAGCCGCTATGACTGCCGCCTATAACGATGTTCCGATTTCTCAAAAGATTCTTGTTGATGTGTTGAAATACAAGAATCCTACCTATTCCACAAAGACTCGTATCGGCTTTAATAAGAAATGAGTGCGGTAAAAACTAAAACATTGGTATCTAGGTATTTGAAATCAATTGGGGTGGTTTCAAAAAAGAACGAGCTGGGATTGAATTTCAGCTACGAGGGATGGAACTTCCTTTTTTTGGACGATGCCGACGATCCCTTGTTTTTCCGCTTGATTCTTCCCGGTGCCTTTGACGTGACAGATGAAAACTTCGCTGAAGCCATCATGGCGTGCAACAATGTCAATTGGAACTACAAGGTGGTGAAGGCCGTGTTATACGAATTTGAGGATGAGCATGACAAAGGAACTTCCGTTTGGATGTGCTTCGAACAAGTACTTGATACCACGCCACAAGTTGAGGAATTGATTCCACGTGCTGTCCACAGTCTTATTGCAGCTGCCGAGGCGTTTAATAAGGAAATGAATAACGAATGAGTCAGGGCTCCTGAGGACCATCGAAGGGTCCTGTTTAAAACTGTCAACCTATATGAAAATCAAACTCTTACTATTCTCAATGCTCTTAGCAAACATTGCTTTCGCCCAATATGCCCCCGCTGGCGATAAAATCAAAACCCGTTGGGCTGAACAGGTATCGCCCGAGAATGCCCTGCCCGAATATCCTCGTCCTATGATGGTGAGGCCTGAATGGAAGAACCTCAACGGCCTTTGGCAATATGCCATTACGACGAAAGAGGGGAAGGCTCCCAAACATTATGAGGGTGACATTTTAGTGCCCTTCTGCATTGAGTCTTCGTTGTCGGGCGTTCAGAAAGAAGTGGGCCCCGACAAGGCTTTATGGTATCAGAAGACTTTTTCAGTGCCAAACACTTGGAAAAGCGGTCGCATCTTGTTGCATTTTGGCGCTGTCGATTGGATGACGGATGTGTGGGTGAATGACATCAAGGTGGGCTCCCACACGGGCGGTTATACGCCTTTTACTTTCGACATCACCCAAGCGATTAAAGGGAAACAAAACTCGATGGTCATCCGGGTCTGGGACCCCACCAACGACAGTTATATTCCTCATGGCAAACAAGTCATCAAACCACATGGCATCTTCTATACTTCAGTAACTGGTATTTGGCAGACGGTATGGTTGGAGAATGTGCCTGAGGATTATATCCAGAATCTTGTCACTACACCTGATTCCGACAAGGCTACGGTTCATGTGGAAGTCGGTTTTTCTAACCCGACCAAAGAGGTCCTCTATCAAGTGGAAGTGTCGTACGAAGGCGAGCCAGTGGCTATGGCGAAGTCCATCAATGGCCAACCCGTTGAGGTGAACATGCCAGAGGACTTTTTGCGTTGGACGCCCGACCACCCATTCCTGTATGACATGAAAGTCAAGGTGCTGCAGAAGGGTAAAGTGATAGATGAAGTGGACAGCTATTTTGCCATGCGTAGCTTCGGCACGAAGCGCGACGACAGCGGTATCGTGCGCCTCACACTCAATGGTCTTCCCATCTTCCATTTTGGTCCGCTCGACCAAGGCTGGTGGCCTGATGGACTTTACACGGCGCCCACCGATGAGGCATTGGCATACGATGTCCAGAAAACAAAGGACTTGGGCTTCAATATGATTCGTAAGCACGTCAAGGTGGAGCCAGCACGATGGTACTATCATTGCGATCGTATCGGTTTGATAGTATGGCAGGACATGCCTAGCGGCGGTCGTGGCCCAGAGTGGCAAACAACGCAGTATTACAAAGGCCCTGAGAGTTTGCGTACGCTCGAATCAGAGGAATGCTATAAAAAGGAATGGGCGGAGATTATAAATAGTCTTAAGTCGGTGCCCTGCATTGGTGTTTGGGTTCCTTTCAACGAGTCGTGGGGACAGTTCAAGACCCCTGAGATTGTGGAAATGACCAAAAAACTCGACCCGACACGACTGGTGAATCCCGCTTCAGGTGGCAATTTCTACCAGTGTGGCGACATCCTCGACTTGCACCATTATCCGGAGCCAAAGATGGTGCTTTACGACCCCACCCGTGCCACCGTGTTGGGCGAGTATGGCGGCATCGGGCGTAAGGTGGAAGGCCATACCTGGGTGAAAGACCAAGGCTGGGGTTATGTGGAGTTTGACACGGAGGAAAAGGTGACGGATACTTATGTGGAGTATGCCAATCTGCTTTATAAGATGGCATTCCAAGGCTTTTCAGCAGCGGTTTATACGCAGACTACCGATTGTGAGACTGAACTCAACGGCTTGATGACCTACGATAGGGCGATGGTGAAGCTGGATGAGAGTCGTTTGCTGCAAATCAATCGAAAAATAAGTCACGCCTTGGCTGAATAAAAAAAAGCAGCGCTCAATTGAGCGCTGCTTTTTTTATGAAATCTTAGATTTCTTATTTAGCCTTACCAGTGATAGTGATACGAGTTCCTTCTGAAGGAGTGGTAATCACAGCACGGTTGATGTTGATTGCGTGAAGTTCACCCTCAGCATCATGAGTGATCAGCAGGTCATGATAGTTGGCGCTATTGTTGCAGTCAACCTTGTTATAGTCGTCGATAGGTCTGGCAGTCTCAAGCAGGATGGAGTAGTAGGCGAAAAGATCAACGTCGGTAACGATTTCGGCAAAGTCTTCGTCGCCATTCTCAACCAGGTAAAGGGTGCAACCTTCAGCGGGGACGATGTGGGTGAAAGGTGACTTGAAGTTGAGAGGATTCCATACGAGGCCGTATTCGGAAAGGTCTTCCACATTGTGGCCAGTCTTAACCCAGGTGATGTCTTCTTCAATCAGATCGACAGCGGTTTGGTCAAGTTTCATGGCGATGGTGGCAGTGTTGGTCTGGTTGTTGACATCGGTCACAACAGCCTTGATAGTGGCTTCAGCAATGATGTTTCTTTCTTCTTGATCGAAGATGAAATCGGAGAAGTCGAAAGAGGTCTTTCCTGTGAGGTCGATGGTGGTGTCATAGGTGAAAGTACCTTCTTCTTCTGAATAGATTTCTTCGACAGAAAGCTTCAGGCTGGCAAGCTCTTTCTTGGTTTGAGCATTGGATTCAACATGGAAACCGTACTTGAGGTTGATAGCGTCTGGATCGTTGATATCGATGATAGTAGGATTCTCAACGGTACCAGTGACGTAGTTTTCACCACTCATGACAGCGATAGTAGGTTCCGGATTTTCGGGTTGGCAGCTTGCAAAGAAAGCAACG
>DBXU01000056.1 GCA_002310075.1 Bacteroidales bacterium UBA1204
CCATCACCGAAATCGCCCGCCAGCATCCCTACTACTTCGTCCTCCGCGACAGCAGCCTCGCCACGGACAATGTGGCGGACAACTTCGAGCAGATTTGGGAGGAGTATTCGAAAGAAACGATAAGGAGAATCTTGTAATGGAGAAGAAGCTATCATTCATATCAGATGCTTTGGATGTCGAAATAAAGAATTATTCGGACTGTAAGTTTGAATACAATAGATGGATAGTGTCTGATAAGTACGTATTGAATGAAAAACAGCCTCATTTGTCCAAATACTCGATAGTTGTCACTTCTCCCAATATTGGAACAGAAGAAGAACTGAATGATTATAGAATTAAAGGGGAAAAGGTGGTAAACAGAATAACACATTTTATCCCATTTTGTGGATTACCTACTCTTAATAGTCCTAAATCTATGAGTTCATGTAGAGACGTCTCGTATATTGATTATCAAAAGGCGCCTAAAGGTTGGGAAATGAATTATAACGAGATGAAAGAAATATTTAGGGCTCCGCAAAAAACAAAACACACAATTACTGTTTCTGTTGAAGGGTTTAGGCCGTATTCTATTATTGACGGTTCTCCTTTAGAAGAGTTGAATATAATACTGGACAACTATGATTCGACTGGCGAAGAGATAAAATTCCTTATTTTTTTGAATAACGCCATTTTAACTTCAACGGATTCCAATGTGTATATGTTAATTGGAAAAGCTTTGGAAATAATTAATGCAGTATATCCTCTAAAAGGTAAAAAAGATAATAGGATAGATGAATATTTCCCTGAACTTGAAGAGATATATAAGGGACATACGATTAAAGAATTAATAGGACTATGCAATAATCGTAAAGAAACTAGGCATTATATAAAAAAGGATAAAACGCAATTGATTTCTCATGAATCTTTAAGTAATGAGGAAGGATTGTTGTTATTCAAGTTTTCTACAAATCTGATATTGAATGTGGTTAGAGATGAATTTGATCTTCCACATATGGCAATCAAGCATGAATAACGATTTAAAGAATTAGGAGTATGAAGTTTAAGACTATAGAAGACTTGCAATCATTGATTGACAACGAAATTGAAGAGTCCACAGAGTTGGAATACAAAAGCACTTTTGCCATGGAGAATCCTAAATGGAAAGAAGAATTGGCAAAGGATGTTAGTGCTATGGCCAACGCAAATAGTGGAACTATAATTTATGGGATTAGGGAGAAGGAAGGTAATAATGGTCATGCCGTCCCTAATGAATTGTTGCCAATTCTTTATAAGGATATGTCAAAAGACAAACTCTCTCTTTTAATATCATCAATTATTCAGCCGAAGATTGAGGATGTTGAGATTACAGTTATTCCATACGATGATAAAAGTGGTTTTTTTGTTGTTGATGTTCCACAAAGTGATACTGCGCACCAGAATAAATTGAATCATTTGTATTACAAGCGTAATAATGCTGTTGTTTTGGCGATGGAAGACTATGAGATTCGGGATGTGATGAACAGAACAAAGCACCCTGTTATTGAGATTGAATTTGAATTGCATAAAACGATAACGAATATTATCGAAAAACCGTTGAGAATAGCTGTCTTATATGACCAACGGGAAGACAAGCTTTCGACGGAAATAAAATATGAACTTAAATACCGATTGGTGAACAAAGGAAAGGTGTACGCAAAGTATATCAATTTTTTTATTCATGTTCCATTACTCTTAAACCCAAACAAAGAAAAGGAACCAGAAAATGTTGATAGAATAAAAAAGTGTTTTGTTATCTCAGGTGACAATACAGTAAGAGATATTACTGCAATCAAGGGTATAAGCAAAGAATATGGTCCAGCCAGATATGACCCAATATTGCCTGGCACAATGGGCTGGTGGAAGAGTTTTGAATTGAATTTTGATGACGTGCAAGAGGCCAATACGATACCTCCTATTTGGTATTCGGTATTAGCAGACAATGCCCCTGAACGAAAAGTAATTGTTGAATGGGATGATATTAATGTCATCGAAAAAACAGAAACCATAACAAGAGATCTTAATAATATTGGGTTTAATCCGATGCTTTTTCAATAGAAAAAATGAAATTCAAATTCAAAATACAGCAATACCAGACCGATGTGGTGGAAAGCACGGTGAATGTCTTCGCGGGGCAGCCTTCGAAGACCAACATGCAGTATCGTAGAGATTTGGGTAAACAAAAACCGCAGTTGAAGGCTGAGTTTGAAGAGGAGTATGTGGGCTACCGCAATGCCGATGTGGAGCTTAATACCAGCCAGCTTTTGGAGAATATCCACCAACAGCAAGTGCAGAACGACATTCCTCTGAGTCCATCGTTGGCAGCCACCAATGGCCTCGGTGCCTGCTCGTTGGATGTGGAGATGGAGACGGGCACAGGCAAGACCTACGTCTATATCAAGACCATGTTTGAGCTGAACAAACGCTATGGTTGGTCGAAGTTTATCGTGGTGGTGCCCAGCATCGCCATCCGTGAAGGCGTGTACAAAAGCTTCACCATGCTGGACGAGCATTTCATGGAACTCTACGGCAAGAAAGCCCGCTATTTCATCTACAACAGCAACAACCTCACGCAGATAGACTCGTTCAGCAGCGATGCCAGCATCAATGTGATGATTATCAACGTGCAGGCGTTCAACACTTCGTTCAAGGAAGGCGCAGCCAACAAGGAGGCGCGTATCATCTACTCTAAGCGCGACGACTTCCAAAGCCGCCGTCCCATCGACGTGATTGCCGCCAACCGTCCCATCATCATTATGGATGAGCCGCAGAAGATGGAAGGCGAAGCCACGCAAAGAGCCTTGCGCAACTTCAAACCGCTGTTTGTGCTCAACTATTCCGCCACCCACAAGACCTCTCACAACTGCATTTATGCCCTTGATGCCTACGATGCCTACAAGCAACGCTTGGTGAAGAAAATACAAGTAAAGGGCATCACGGTGCAGAACCTGTTGGGAACGCAGAGCTACATCTATTTCGACAGCATCATCCTTTCGAAGAACCATGCGCCTGTGGTCAGGCTTGAAATCGAAGTGAAGGGTGCCGCTGCCACTCGCCGACAACTCTGCAAGTTCGAGCAAGGCGATTCGCTATTTGCCGTTTCTCAACTTCCAGCCTACAAAGACTTTGTGATTACCGAAATCAACCCGCTGACCAACACGGTCTATTTCCAAAACGGCAAACAACTGCGTCAGGGCGAGGTGATGGGCGATGTCAGCGAAAAAGCCATCCAGCTGATACAGATTCGGGAAACCATCAAGTCGCATTTCGAGAAAGAGAGAGCCTTGTTCCAGCAGGGCATCAAGACCCTTTCGCTGTTCTTCATCGACGAGGTGGCTAACTACAAGAGCTATGACGCGGACGGGAACGAGGTGCAAGGCCCGTTATGGAAAATGTTTGAAGACGAATACAACCGCTATCTGAACGAGAATTTGACCCTGTTTGAGGACGATTATCAGAAATACTTGCGTCGTTTTAACGCTGCACAAGTACACAACGGCTATTTCTCCATCGACAAGAAAGGCCATTCAATTGATAGTGAGGTAAAACGCGGCAAGGACACTTCCGACGACATCTCCGCATACGACCTGATTCTGAAAAACAAGGAACGCCTATTGAGTTTCGATGAGCCAACACGATTCATCTTCTCCCATTCTGCCTTGCGTGAAGGTTGGGACAATCCCAATGTATTCCAAATCTGTACGTTGCGTCACGCCAATTCCAGCACCGCCAAACGTCAAGAAGTGGGTCGTGGTTTACGCATCTGTGTGGATAACGACGGCAACCGCATGGACAAGGAACGTTTGGGTGATGCCGTACACGACACCAACAAACTGACCGTCATCGCCAACGAGAACTACAGTTCTTTTGTTGATGCTTTGCAGAAGGAAACCAAAGACACTTTGCGCGAACGTCCGACACAGGCCACGGTCGATTACTTCAAAGGCGTTACCGTCAAAGTGGGTGAAGAGAAACACACCATTTCGGAGCAAGAGGCCGCCAGCATTGTCAGTTATTTGTTCGACAACGACTATATCGACGAAAAGGGCAACATCCTGCAAGACTATCATACCGATATGGAGAAGGGTGCTTTGGCTCCGATGAGCAAGAAGCTGCAGCCCATTGAAGAGCAGGTGCACAAACTGATTCAGAGTATCTTTGACCCAGCCGCTTTGGACGATATGGTGGAAGATGCCAACAGCAAGGCAGAAGTGGTGAACGAGCGTTTGAACAACAATGCAGATAAGAAGGAATTCAAAGCCTTGTGGAACGAAATCAACCACCGCTATGTCTATACGGTGCATTACGACAGTGAGGAACTGATTCAGAAAGTCATCGCCGCCATCAACAGCGAGTTGAATGTCACGCAGTTGAAGTATGTAGTGACCACAGGTACGCAAGGCGATGACGAGTTGGATTTCACTGGTGAGCAAAGCACTCGGACAAAGGAGATGCGTGATGTTTCAACCAGCAATGTGCCATACGACTTGGTAGGCGACATTGCCAAAGCAGCCACATTGACCCGCCGCACTGTCACGCGAATTCTGAAAGGCATTCAGAGGTCGAATCTGTACATGTTCAAGAACAACCCCGAAGAGTTTATCCGCAAGGTAAGCCATATAATTCGCGAGCAGAAAGCCACGATGATTGTGGAGCACATCAGCTACAATCGCACGGAAAACCAATACGATTCCGACATCTTCACAAAGGAAAAGAGTCGCCAAACGGTGGATAAAGCCTACGAAGCCAAGAAACACATTTTGGATTATGTGTTTCCCGACAGCCAAGGCGAGCGAGACTTCGCCGAAGACTTGGACAAAGCGGAAGAAGTGTGCGTCTATGCCAAACTGCCGAGGTCGTTCCAAATTCCCACACCAGTGGGCAATTACGCTCCCGATTGGGCTATCGCTTTCAACGACAACATGGGCATCAAGCATGTGTTCTTCATAGCCGAAACCAAAGGCTCGATGGATTCCATGCAGCTGAAAGGCGTGGAAAAGGCAAAGATTGATTGCGCGAAGAAGCTATTTAACAATGTCTCAACCAGTCAGGTGAGATATGGATGCGTGGATTCGTATGGTAGTTTACTGGAAGTGATGAAGGGGATGAATTAAAACAATACCACTAGTAACTCCCATACTCATCATTTTCGGCTGCGCTATCGTCATAACTGTGGTGATAGCAATCAACAGTTTTGTTTCTTAGGGGAAATACAAGCAAAAGATAGCTGGTGTTGCAATCATAACAAATCAGCCCGCAAGATAATTTGCCTGGTATTTCTATAATAATCAAAACATGTAAAAGGATGAACATATTTTGCAAGCCTTGCAATCTATACATTCCCTTTTTTCTGGATCGCTTCGTGCCTCGCAATGACGCGAAGCGACGTGGGTGCTACGCCCAGAGTGAGTCGCTCACTTTGTTCGCGATGACGCGGAGCGACGACGGGAGTGGGTCCTCAAAGCGTAGTAGATTGCGGATCAAGTCCGCGATCAGGGTTTGGGGGTGGGAGTGTGTCGTTTAGGGTGAAAGTGAAAACGACGGGCACCGTGTGCGGTGGGCCATTCATTTTGGCCTTGATCCTTCGGTTCCTTTCCCATCAAGGGGAAAGGAACGGTAAAAAGACGAAAAAAGCGCCCCGGGAAATCCCAAGGCGCTTTCGTTTTATTCAAAAGGTGTCCTTATTCCTTCACAAACTTCAAGGTGCTGACGCCGCTGGCCGACTTCACCATGACGAAGTACATGCCGCTGTTCAATGCCTCAAGGTTGAGCGTGGTCTCACCCTTGGCCTGTCGGCTGTAGACCTGCTGGCCAAGGCTGTTGAACACCACAATGACACAATCCTCCTCAGGCAGGTTGATGCTGAACTGTCCCTTGTTCGGGTTGGGATAGAGGGCCAAGCCGTTCATCACGGTCTCTTGCGTGACGGTGATGACATCCGAAGGCGGGAAGACGATGTTGTCCAACCATGCACAGTCGCTGCCATTGGCCACATAAACGTCTTTTTTGTAGGTCCACTTCAGCTCGTGATGGCCGACGGGGAGGGCATAGGTCATCTGTCCCCAGCTCACTTCGCCCGACCAGTTGCCTTTCTCGTTGCCGTCGATGTAGAAGTACAGCTTGTCAAAGCCGCTTTCCGACGAGACTTTCCTGTAGAAGCTGATCTCTCCTTCGCTATGCACCTCAAGGTTGATGGCGAGTGAGGTGCTTTGATTGTCGCCGATGGCGCCTGATTTGACACAATAGCTGCCTTCGTAAGGGTTCTCAGTGACCACTGCCCAAGGCATGCTTGGGTCGTTCTCCCATTCAAACTTGCTGAAGTCGCCGGTCTCCCAGTCTTCAGTGACAATGCCGACCGAGAAGGCGAAGCTTCCTTCGGTGGAATAATGGCCCGAAGTGGTGTTGAATCCGATTTCATAGGCCACGCCAAGCGGGGCCTCTTCTGAAAGGACGAACACGAAGTCGACGGTGAACTCCTCATCGGCGTTGACGGTGCCTACTTGGAAGTCGCCCTGCTCATAAACGATCTCAGGCAGGTCGCAGATGACGTTCAAACGGGTGTCGGGAGCAGCGGCCAGACCGGCATTCTTGACGGTGATGTGGGCGGTGACGGTCTCACCCGGGTCGATTTGACCGTTGCCGTCGCCGTCTTCGAGGTCGGTGCCCACCACGGCAAACTCAGGAGCGTGGAGGCGGATGGCGAACTTGCTTTCCCATGTGTCGGTGCCATCGGTACAACTCAAGTTGAAGTCGGCTTTCATCAGGTTGGGCACGTCGTCGGCGATGTCCATGGCAAAGGCTTCGGCGAGGTTGATTGTGGCGCCACCTTCGATGCTGGCGATGGTCTCGGTGGCATCGGTGAGGGTGATGTAGTCGCAGTCGGTGCTGAGGGTGGCGGTGACGTTGTTGGCGGTCACGGTACCCACATTCTTGATTTGCATGTCGAGAGCGATGCTCTGGCCGTAGTTGGGCTGGGCACCGCCGCTGATTTCATAGTCGTTGTAAATGACGTAGGCACAGTTGCCAGGCAGGCTGAGGACGGGCAAAGCCTGAGGCCAGGCGTCGCAGCCGGTCACGATGAGGCTCATCTCGCCGACGAAGTCGATGGGATCGGCGAACTCGATGGTGACGCTGCCGTCTTCATCGGTGTAGCCAACGCCAATCATGTCGTCGCCATGGAAGAGGGCGCAGCGGAAGTTCTTCAGGCCATCGCCGTTGGCGTTGGCGACGGTGACATCCATCGAGGCAGTGCCGACAAGGATCTCAGAGGCGTAAGTTACCTCGGGTGTGAAAGGCTCGTCGTGCCATGGGCTGACGGCCACGTCGCCCATCATGTTGAGGTCGTAGAAGTTCCAGCGCAGGGCACCTTCCTCAAATTGTCCGGGAGCGGTGACCCACGGTGCGGTCTCGATCTTGCTTTCTCTCAGTGCCATGCCGCCGTAGGGGATTCGGTCATGGTAGTAGGCATCTTCTGTCTCGCGGGCCAGGTGGATGGCGGGGCCTTCGGTCTGGCCTTCGTTGAACCAACCGTAGCGTGAGTTGCCGAAAGTGGCCACGGCGAAGTTGGCGATTTTGGTCATGAGCTCCAAGATGCAGTCGCTGCTGAAGTCGCCGCAGATGCAACCCGAGGTGTGGAAGAAGGTGTAGTTATGGTCGACGCCGTTCACGCTGCTGAAGTTGCTGTTGGTGATGTCGCCGTTGGTCCATCCAGCCACATAGTTGGTGTTGGCGTGGCCATCGTGGTGGACGTATTGCGTGCCTTGGTTGATGGCATTGCGGAGCAAGGTGCCGCTCCAGTTGCCTTCCTCTTCGTAAAGGCGCGTGAAGTTATAGTTTTCGGGGATGCCTGTGGTAGTATAGCCGTTGTCGTCATGAGTGCCGATAAGCATTTCAAGGTATTGGCTGCCGTTGCTTTCTGGGTTGTCGTAGAGGTGTTCGCCAGCCATGATGACGTCGCGGAACTCGCCAAGGACGGGCTCGGTTTGATAAGTCATGGCCTTGTGTAGCATGTTGTCGAGTTCGCCTTGGTTGCTGAAGCACATACGTCCGATGCCGATCTCGGGCAGCAGGTCGTCTTCGCCGATCTCACCCCAAAGGTTGTCGCCATCGTTGTTCCAGTTGCCGTCGAGGGCAGCATAATAGAGGTCGGCGGGGATGTCGTAGTCTTCTTTGTCGCCACCGCCACTGGTTACATAGCAGTAAAAACCGCGATAGGGGATGTCGGGCACGTCGCCGCCGAGGTTCACCATCATGATGCCGTTGTCTTCGTATTCCTGGATGATGTAGTTACGCAGCTTCTCTTGGCTGTCACGGCCTTCCATGGTGCTGAGGATGGTGGAGAGGTCGACGACACGGGTGCGAAGGCCGCGAGCTTGATAGAAAGCAACATACTCATCAAAGGCATTGATGTAGGGCTGTGTTGTGACTACGAGCAGGTCGTAGCCTCCCACGGTGCGGCCCTTGCTGTTGTAGGTCTGCAGCATCTCGGGGTTTTGTGCCAGGCGCATGGCGCGCTCGGCGTTGCCGCCGTTGAGCCAAAGTTTACGGCTTTGGTCGGCCTTGGCGGCAGTCGTAGTGATGCGAACCGTAGCCTTGGTGGCATAACGCACTTCGCCAGTGCCAGGTATATACTGAACAGGGGTGAAGGCCGAGAAGGCGAAACCGACGCCGTTCAAGTATTGTGTGCTGAGTTGGCCATGGGCTTGGGCGGGGTAGATGCTCTTCGAGGCATAGAGGGCCTCGTCTTTCTCAAAATGCTTACGAACAGGGTCGGAGTAGGTGAGGGCCGTCTGGTAAGGGTAGAGGTTATGGCTACCTTCCATTGTCTGGAAATCGGAGAGCACCACCTCGATGGCTGCGGCTTCCGTGCCTTGTGGCAGCATGAGGCTGACGTTCTGCCAGGGCAGCGAGGGCTGGCCGGCCATGGCGCTCTGCATGCAGCCTGTGAATTGGATCTGCTCGTAGCCCTGCATCATGGCAACGCTGGGCTGGCCGAAATAATAGGTTTTTTCGATGGTCTGTGCCGAAACGAAGAGGCAGGCCATCAGACATAAGATAAGGAAAATGGTCTTTTTCATAGGATGGATATTTTTCATTTTTGAGGTGCAAAAATATGTATTATCATAACATCTTGCATGAAAATAGATAAGAAAATTGGCATTTTTTTGTGGTCAAACAATAGTTTTTGCCCCTATAGTTTTATTAATAAGGTATCGTGTTACTATATTTCAACGTTGTTCATGAAAATTTTTCTATTTGATTCACAGCGAGATAGCATATATTGAGAAAAATATTTGAAAAAAATGCTTGCCAGAAGTATAAAAGGTTGTATCTTTGC
>DBXU01000026.1:0-1523 GCA_002310075.1 Bacteroidales bacterium UBA1204
ATGAGTGCGTTAAGAAATTTTCTCAACAAGATAAAGCCATCTTTCCAGGAAGGTGGCAAGCTGCACGCTTTCCGCTCTGTGTTCGACGGATTCGAGACGTTCATGTACGTTCCGAACGACACGGCGAAGGCTCGCGGTGCACACATTCATGATGCCATCGACTCGAAGCGCATCATGTCGTTTGTTGTGATAGCGCTGGTTCCTGCCCTCTTGTTTGGTATGTACAACGTGGGCTATCAGCACTATCTGGCCATTGGCGAAGAGTCAGGTTTCTGGTGCAATTTCCTCTATGGACTTGCTGCCGTGTTGCCAAAGATTGTGGTGAGCTATCTCGTCGGTCTTGGCATCGAGTTTACCGTGGCTCAGTGGAAAGGTGAAGAAATCCATGAGGGTTTCCTCGTCAGTGGTATTCTGATTCCTATGATTGTACCTGTCAACTGCCCTCTGTGGATTATCGCAGTGGCAACTGCTTTCGCAGTGATTTTCGCCAAGGAAGTGTTTGGTGGAACAGGTATGAATATCCTGAATGTTGCATTGGTTACGCGTGCGTTCCTATTCTTCTCTTATCCTTCCACCATGTCGGGCGACAAGGTTTGGGTGAATGGAAACTACATGGACTGTATCAATGGTGTGAGCGGTACTGCCACAGATGCTGTCACTGCTGCCACTCCTCTCGGACAGCTTGCAACGGGTGACCCTATCGGCTATAGCTTCTGCGACACAGTGACTGGTTTCATCCCAGGTTCTATCGGTGAGACAAGCGTCATTGCCATCGCCATCGGTGCCTTCATCCTCCTTTGGAGCGGTGTGGCAAGCTGGAAGACGATGCTGAGCGTATTTGTGGGTGGTATTCTCACTGCATTCCTTTTCAAGGGTAGCATCGAGAGTGCAAACTTCTCATGGTTCGAGCACATCACTGTGGGTGGCTTCTGCTTCGGTGCCGTATTCATGGCTACCGACCCTGTAACCAGTGCCCGCACAGAGTGTGGCAAGTGGATTTACGGATTCCTCATCGGTGTGATAGCGATTATCATCCGTGTGTTGAACCCAGGTTATCCAGAAGGTATGATGCTTGCCATCCTGCTGATGAACGTGTTTGCTCCGCTCATCGACTACTACGTGGTGAAGAGTAATATTAACATGCGCGCTAAGCGTGCCACTAAATAAAATAGGAGGATAAGAACTATGGCAAAATTGAATACAAATGGCAATGCATACACGATTATCTATGCAGCCGTTATCGTGGTCATCGTGGCGTTCCTCCTGGCTTTCGTGGCTTCTGCACTGAAGCCTACTCAGGACGACAATGTGGCTATCGACAAGAAGCAGCAGATTCTGTCTTCGCTCAACATTCGTGGCGTGGAGAAGTCCGCTGTGGATGCCACCTACAAGAGCGTCATCGTGAATGATGCCATCTATGGCACAGACCCTACGACTCCAACGAACAATGGCGAAGCTAAGGACCAGGCAGGTTTCAAGGTGGAAGGAAAGAACATCACCCCTGACAACCGTCCTTTCTACGT
>DBXU01000026.1:1680-3226 GCA_002310075.1 Bacteroidales bacterium UBA1204
CTCTATGCCGAAGGCAACGAGGACGTGGTTCTGAGCGTCGTGAAGAAAGGCAAGGAAGGCAGCATGAGCCCAGACAATTATGTAAATGGTGTGACAGGTGCAACCCTCACATCCAATGGTGTTAACGACATGATTCAGGAAGACCTGAAGAGCTATCAGGACATCCTGAAGGCACAGAAAAAATAAGGAGGGACAAGAATATGAGTAAATTATTTTCAAAAGAGAATGGCGAAGTATTCACGAACCCGCTGAATATCAATAACCCAATCGCTGTCCAGGTGCTTGGTATCTGTTCAGCGCTGGCTGTCACTTCACAGCTGAAACCAGCCATCGTGATGGGTCTTTCTGTGACAGTCATCACAGCTTTCTCCAATGTGATTATTTCATTGCTCCGCAAGACAATTCCAAACCGCATCCGTATCATCGTACAGCTCGTCGTAGTAGCTGCACTCGTTACGATTGTGAGCAACATCCTCAAGGCATACGTCTATGATGTGAGCGTACAGCTCTCTGTCTATGTCGGACTGATTATTACCAACTGTATCCTCATGGGACGCCTCGAAGCATTCGCCATGCAGAACGGACCATGGGAGTCCTTCCTCGACGGAGTGGGCAACGGACTCGGCTACGCCATCATCCTCGTCGTAGTAGGCTTCGTCCGCGAGCTCCTCGGCTTCGGAAGCGTGTTCGGATTCCAGATTATCCCAGACAGCTGGCTCCTCGAGAATGGCGGACTCTACATGCACAACGGAATGATGACAATGCCAGCCATGGCACTCATCCTCCTCGCTTGCGTCATCTGGGTACACCGTGCATATAATAAAGACATCGAGTGATTTACAGATTTGCCGATTGACAATTTTCAGATTTCAGTTACAATACGTAAATCGTAAAAACTTAAAACAGTAAATCATTTATGGAACATATACTTAGTTTGTTCGTCCGTTCGATATTCGTGGACAATATGATCTTCGCATTCTTCTTGGGCATGTGCTCCTACCTCGCAGTATCCAAGACCGTGAAGACTTCCCTGGGACTCGGCATAGCAGTCACATTCGTCCTGCTCATCACCGTTCCCGTTGACTATCTGCTCCAGACGAAGGTACTTGCCGAAAACGCAATCGTGGAAGGAGTTGACCTCACATTCCTCAGCTTCATCCTCTTCATCGCCGTCATCGCAGGCATGGTGCAGCTCGTGGAGATGATTGTGGAGCGATTCTCCCCATCCCTCTATGCAGCACTTGGTATCTTCCTCCCTCTCATCGCCGTGAACTGCGCCATCATGGGAGCATCCCTCTTCATGCAGCAGCGCATTCTCCTCGACCCAGCCACATCCTCACAAGCCATCGGCAGCGTGTGGGACTCCATCGCATACGCACTCGGCTCAGGAATCGGCTGGACACTCGCCATCGTAGGCCTCGCAGCCATCCGCGAAAAGATGGCATACAGCGACGTACCAAAGCCACTCCGTGGACTTGGCATCACATTCATCACTGTGGGCCTCATGGCAATGGCATTCATGTGTTTCTCAGGTCTTAAAATCTAA
>DBXU01000026.1:3278-3723 GCA_002310075.1 Bacteroidales bacterium UBA1204
ATATGGACATGAATTTGATTTTAGCGAGCATAGGAGTATTCCTCACTATCATCCTGATAGTCGTCATCATCCTGCTCGTAGCAAAGAAATATCTCTCTCCAAGTGGCAACGTAACATTGACCATCAATGGAGACAACAAACTGTCAGTAGAGCAGGGTAACAGCATCCTCTCCACACTCGCCGCAAACGGCATCTACCTCAGCTCAGCCTGCGGAGGAAAAGGCTCCTGCGGACAATGCAAATGCCAAGTAGTAGAAGGAGGAGGCGAAATACTCGACTCCGAAAAAGGCCACTTCACCCGCAAGCAAATCAAAGAGCACTACCGCCTCGGATGCCAGTGCAAAGTCAAAGGCGACCTCAGCATCAAAGTGCCAGAATCCGTCATGGGCGTCAAAGAATGGGAATGCGAAGTCATCAGCAACAGCAACGTCGCATCCTTCATCAA
>DBXU01000026.1:3775-4071 GCA_002310075.1 Bacteroidales bacterium UBA1204
CAAATCAAGATTCCAGCTTACAGCATGGACTACGACAAGGACATCGACAAGAACCTCATCGGCGACCTCTACGTACCAACATGGCAGAAGTTCAACATCTTCAGCCTCAAGTGCGTCAACACCACGCCAACCGTGCGAGCATACTCCATGGCAAACTACCCAGACGAAGGAGACATCATCACACTCACCGTGCGTATCGCCACACCACCATTCCTGCCAAAGCCACAAGTCGGATTCCAGCCCGTCAGCCCAGGCATCGCATCATCCTACATCTTCAGCCTCAAGCCAGGCGACAA
>DBXU01000026.1:4109-4435 GCA_002310075.1 Bacteroidales bacterium UBA1204
ATGATATGGGTAGGAGGAGGAGCAGGCATGGCACCACTCCGAGCACAAATCATGCACATGCTCAAGACACTCCACACACGCGACCGCGAAATGCACTACTTCTACGGAGCACGCGGCATCGACGAAGTGTTCTTCATGGAAGACTTCCTCGAACTCGAGAAAGAATATCCAAACTTCCACTTCCACCTCGCCCTCGACTTCCCAGACAAGAAGGCAGATGCCCTCGGCGTGCGCTACAACCCAGGCTTCATCGCCAACGTACTCGGCGACACCTACCTCAAGCAGCATGAAGCCCCAGAAGACGTAGAATACTACCTCTGCGGCCC
>DBXU01000079.1 GCA_002310075.1 Bacteroidales bacterium UBA1204
GTTGCTCAGGTACTTAAAAAGTTATATTTGTAATAGTGTTGCGGAATTAAGGTCCAACTAAAAAAGGACCAAAAAGAACCGAAAAGGATTGAAATTAATACCTATATTTGTGCTTTAAAATCAAGACATTATCTCAAAACCAATAAAAAGTTGCGCCCGACACAAAACTAAGGATAAGGTAATGAAAAAGCTATTACTAATTGCATTTGCCTCGGCCACAGTATTTCTTTTTTCATGTGGTGGAGGAAATAACAACAAAGCCATAAAGAAGGTCGAACAACTGACGAACCGTTTTTTCGATTTCTATACTGATGATCAGTATGATTCTTTGAAACTAATCTATCCTTCAGCTAACTTCGATCTTCTTGACATGAATGCAGATAGTATAAGGATCACCTCCGTTACAGCCAAAGAGAACGGACAGATGGAGGTGCAACTTATCAAGAACTTTAGTCGCAACAGCACTTTGGAATTCAATGAGAGCAAAAGCATTTCATTGGTTTTCGACAAGGCCAATGAAGGAACGCCTTTTGAATACACGATAACCAATAGCATGGGCTTGACAAATCTTGGCATGATTTCCAGGTATGCAAAAGAATGTGGAGCATTGGAAGAAAAAAAGTATACAGATAAAGATTATAATGAGCGATTGAAAGTTGTGGATATACTCTGTATGCAGAAAGCAGAACAAATTGCCGAATTATTAAATAAGAACGTAAAAATTACTTTTGAAAAATACAAACGAATAAGAGACAAAGAGTTTTGTTATTACTTTGAGTCGCCCTATGTAGAAGATACATGGGACTATGCTGGTACTATTTATTTTATGCTATCAAACAGCACCAATTATCAATGTAAGGGATTTGAAACTACATTTATAGTATATGGTCCTGAAGAAGACGGGAAGCAAAAAAGCAAAACGATTAGCCATGTTTTCGATGAACCTGGCAGCACGCTAAAAGCGCATTCCCAAGACCATTATTCAATAACATACAATATGGTTGATTGGTTGAGCCAGTATTATGCTAATGTAGGCCTATCCAGATCGACTTTCCATATTACACCAGAAGCAGTCCTCATGCATACGCCTCTCGATTTTGATGGGACAGAATACGATGAGTATATGAGTCTGAATAATGGAAGGATTACAAATGAAGAATAAACATCGTCTGATACGGAATAAACATAAGTAATAGTATTTGACCACCACTTTGGCGGCAACACTATGCAATGAATTCTAAAATGAAGAAGCCTCAGAAGAGGCTTCTTCTTTTTCATAAAAGGGTAGGGGTCAAGCCTTAACCGCTTCCGCAACAGCCTTTCCAAGGTTGTATAGCTTATCCCAGTCCTCTTCGCGGATGGGAGCACCTTTCACCTCAACGCTCTCAGCTACGAGGTTCCATTGGCCTTCTTCGGCTTGTTTGGCAAGCGTCTTCACGCCGCCGCCGCTCCAGCTCATGCCACCGAAGAGGCCATAGCACTTATCCTTCGGCTTAAACTCGTTGATCTCGTGCGTCAATAGAGTCATGTTCGGGAACATGCTACCATAATGGGCACAAGCGCCGATGATGACACCCTTGTACTTCCAGATGTCGCTCATGATGAATGAGACCTCGGTTTTGGCCACATCATAGACTTTCACCTCCTTGATGCCAGCCTCGGCAGCGCCGCGGGCCACGATCTCGGCCATGCGGGCGGTGTTGCCATGCATCGAACCGTAGACGACGACCACGCCTTCTTCGGGTTCCTGCTTGCTCCATTGGGTGTACTTGTCCAACACCCAAGCGAGGTTGCTACGCCAAACGAGGCCGTGCGACGGGGCAATCATGCTGATTTCGAGCCCTCCCAGTTTCTCAATGGCTTTGACGGCCTGCATGGCCACCTTGCCGACGATGTTGGCATAATAGCGACGCATGTCGTCCTCATAGAATGCCAGGTTGACCTGATCGTCGAAGATGCCGCCATTCAAGGCGCCAAAACCGCCGAAGGCATCGTTGCTGAAGACGATCTTGCTGCTTTGCTCGTAGGTCACCATCGACTCAGGCCAATGCACCATAGGCACCATGAAGAACTGCAAAGTGTGAGCGCCGAGACACAGGGTCTCACCTTCGGCCACGACTTTCTTGTTTTCGATGGGACCATAGAAAGCCTCAAGAGGAGCAAAGGTCTTGGCGTTGCCGACGACCTGCACTTCAGGGTATTCGCGCAACACAGCGGCCACCGTGCTGCTGTGGTCAGGCTCGTCGTGGTTGATAATGAGGTAGTCGACCTTGCGGTCGCCGAGTACCGACTTCACCTTGAAGAGGTATTCCTCCAAAAAATTGGCTTCCACCGGGTCGATCAAGGCGATTTTCTCGTCGACGATGAGGTAGGAGTTATAGGAAACGCCATTGGGCAGTTCCATGTGGTTCTCAAACAAATCGGTGTGACGGTCGTTGACACCGACATAATAGATGTTTTCGGTTAACTGAATCTGTTGCATAGGAATTGATGAAAGGATAGGGGTTGTGAATAGGGAAGGAGTCTCAACGATTTTCGGAGAGGATGGCGTCGCACAGGCTTCCATCGTGATCTCCTCAAACTCCTCCTTGCCGTGTTTGCACAGCGGACATTCTATGTCGTCAGGGAGGAAGTCGCCTTCATAAACATAGCCGCACACCTTACACACCCAGCGACGTTTGCCATCCTTGGGCGGTTCGGTTTGAACTTGTGGTTGTGGCTTTATGTTGTTTTGGTAATATTCATATGTCAGAGAAGGCTTGTCTGAAAGCACTTGGGCATCCATGACCTCGGCAATGAACATGGTATGGGTGCCAAAGTCGATGCTCTTGACGACACGGCAAGCCAAGTAGGAATTGGTGTATTTCGGGATGTACAGCACCTCGTTGACAGCTCTGTGTTCAGCCTCACAGGTGGCGAACTTGTTGACCGTTCGGCCCGATTGGAATCCGAAGTGCTCGAAGACGAACATCGGCGTCTCCGTGGTCAGCATGCTAATGTTGAACACGTTTGAAGCCATGATGATGTCGTGGGTGTAGTTGTTCTTGTTGACAGTCACTGCCACTTGAACGGGATTGCTGGTGACTTGCATCACGGTATTTACGATGCAGCCGTTGTCAACGTCGCCATGACGGGAAGTCAAAACATACAATCCGTAACCGATATTAAACAAAGCCTTGTTGTCCATCGATGCACATTAATAAATGTAGAGACGCGAAACTCGCGTCTCTACAAACATTTAATTATTCCATGACAGAGAAGCTGTCCTTGCCGATGCCGCAAAGCGGGCAGGACCAGCTGTCGGGAATGGCTTCAAAGGGAGTGCCAGGGGCAATGCCGCTGTCGGGATCGCCTTTTTCTGGGTCATAAATATAACCACAGACGTCACAAACGTACTTTTTCATAGTTGATAGTTATAAGTTAAATGTTAATAGTTTTCCGCCTTGATTTGGAAGAAGGATTGCGGGTGGTTGCACACAGGGCACATCTGCGGAGCCTTCTTGCCGATGACGATATGGCCGCAGTTGGAGCATTGCCAAACCATGTCGCCTTCGCGTGAGAAGACGAGGCCGTCCTCGATATTCTGAAGGAGCTTCAGGTAACGTTGCTCGTGTTCCTTTTCGATTTTGCCTACCAATTCAAACAAGACGGCGATCTTGGTGAAACCTTCCTCGCGGGCAGTCTTGGCCATATTGGCATACATGTCAGTCCATTCGAAGTTCTCGCCAGCAGCGGCATCCTTCAGGTTGGTCTTGGTGTCCGGCACATCGCCGTCATGAAGGAGCTTGAACCAAATCTTGGCATGCTCCTGTTCGTTGCGTGCTGTTTCCTCGAAAAGGTCGGCAATTTGATTGTAGCCTTCCTTACGGGCTTTGGAAGCATAATACGTGTATTTGTTGCGGGCTTGTGATTCGCCAGCAAAGGCAGCCATCAAGTTGGCTTCAGTCTTTGAACCTTTCAATTCCATTGTAGTAAGAGTTTTAAGTTATTGGTTTTAAACTATTTAAATAATCAAAAACAAACGTAGAGTAGGGGACTACCCTAGAAATGGCAAAGGTAGTATTATTTTTTGAAATTGCAATAGAAAAGCCCTTTTTCCGTATTTTTGCAGCCGATATGGCTTTTAGACTCTTTAAAAAGCGAGATAAGGACCAAATCAAGGGTGCTGAATGGTCGGATGCGGAATGGCCTTCGTACATTCCCAAGCGTCATCTTCACGACTTTGCCGCCATCGATTTCGAGGGGGCGAACGGGGAAGTGACGAGTGCATGCAGCATCGGATTGGTCATCGTTAGGGATGATGAAATCGTTGACCGGTTCTACAGCCTGATTCAGCCCGTTCCCAACAAATATGACTTCTGGACCACCAAAGTGCATGGCATACGGTTTAAGGACACGGAGCACGCCAAGAAGTTTCCAGCGGTTTGGGCACATGTTGCCGATAAGGTTAGAGGCTTACCGATGGTGGCGCATGGCATTTCGTTTGACGAGCGCGTGCTGAAAGCATTGCATGAGCTGTATCATATTCCTTATCCGAATTTCAAATTTTACTGCACGCATCTTGGATCGGAAAAACTCGTGCCCGATTTGGAGAACCACAAACTTCAAACCGTTGCCAAACATTTCGGCTACGACATCGCGAAGAACCATCACAACGCCTTGGCGGATGCGGAAGCCTGTGCCGTGATTGCCATGAACATATTCTGAATTTTTGTTTGTGTTTTGGATTGTTGGGGGATGGTTTGAAATATACTATTTAACATAATGTTGATTATTTTGCAAAAGAACAAAAATAAAACTAACGAAAGATATATGGAGAATTTGTTTAAATTTGCACACGGAAACAAAAAAGCAGTTTCCTCCTTTTATATTGAATTACAAATAATTAAAAATCACACAATATGGAAATAACAGGTAAAGTGGTCAGACTCGGTAATCTGACCGAAGGTACAAGCGCACGCGGTCCGTGGCGCAAACAAGAACTCATCATCGAAACCGAAGAACAATACCCTCGCACGGTCTGTTTGATCTGCTGGACGAACCAGATTGATGAGATTCAGAAATTCGCACCTGGACAGACCATCAAGGCGCAAATCGAGATTTCATCCCGCGAGTTCAATGGCAAATGGTACACCGATGTCCGTGTGTGGCGTTTCGACCCTGTAGGTGCCCCAGCCGCTCCTGCTCCTGCCCAAAGCGCCCCACAGCCCATGATGCACCAAACGCCGCCTGCAGCTCCTGCACAGGAGTACTACGCACCTAGCGAAGAAAGCGTGGACGACCTCCCCTTCTAACATTATGTTAAATTCAAACATCCTTAACACCGACACCATTTGTGCCATAGCCACTCCTCACGGCATGGGCGCCATAGCCGTAATCAGGGTCTCTGGCAGCAATGCTTTTGCAGCGGTAACCTCTGTGTTTCAGCGCAATGGCAATATGATGCCCGTTGACGACATCGTATCGCACAAGGCTCTTTACGGGCATATTATATATAAAGGTGAAATGCTCGACGAAGTGCTGGTGACGTTTTTCAAGGCCCCCCACTCTTTCACGGGTGAAGATTCGGCCGAAATAAGCGTGCATGGTTCGGTGTATGTGCAGCAACGTCTCCTCCAGATATTGATCGCCCAAGGCTGCCGTATGGCCGAAGCCGGCGAGTTCACTCGCCGTGCCTTCGTCAACCGTAAGTTCGACCTTGCACAAGCCGAAGCCATCGCCGATCTGATCAGCTCAGAAAGCGAAGCCGCCCATCGTGTGGCCATCAACCAACTGAAAGGCGGTTTTTCAAAAGAACTTCAAGTGATGCGTTCCAAATTATTGGAAATGACTTCGTTGATGGAACTTGAATTGGACTTCTCGGAAGAAGATGTCGAGTTTGCCGACCGCAGCAAACTGAAGTCGTTGCTGCAAGAGACCTTGGCCCATGTCGACAAGCTGAAGGACTCGTTTCGCTTGGGTAATGCGATCAAAAACGGCATCCCCGTGGCCATTGTCGGCCAAACCAACACAGGCAAAAGCACGCTGTTGAACGCCCTTTTGGGTGAAGACCGCGCTATCGTGAGCGACATCGCAGGCACCACCCGTGACACCATCGAAGAGACATTGAACATCAACGGCATACTCTATCGCTTCATCGACACGGCCGGCCTACGCCATACCGATGAGACCATCGAGAAGATTGGCATAGAACGCTCCTACAGAAAGATACAGGAGGCCACCATCATCATCGGCATGTTGGATGCCACAAACGATTATGAATCAATGCTTTCTTCGGCCATGGCCATAATCGGGAAATGTGATTTCGAACGCCAACAACTCATCCTTTGCATCAATAAAGTCGACTTTTTGGACGACAATGGAGAAGCGCTTTTAGGCATGCTTCGTCAAGATATCGACAATGACAACATCCTGGTCATCTGTCTCTCCGCCAAAAACCGCTTTGGGCTGAGCGACCTATACAACACCCTGAAGCATTACCAACCCCTCACCTCCCCTGATGCCACACTGGTGACCAATGTCCGGCATTATGAAGCCTTGCTTCATGCCTCTGAGAGCCTTTCACAAGTTCAACAAGGACTTGAAATGAATATTCCTACCGACTTGATTTCACAAGATTTGCGTCAAGCATTACATTATCTGGGAAGCATCACGGGCGAGATTACCACTGACGAAGTCTTAGGGTCCATCTTCTCGCGTTTTTGCATCGGAAAATGATAGATGACAGGTAACAAGAAGAACGGTGCAGAATAATATACTCAACGATATGAATAAACTATACAGACTATTGTGCTTGGTGGTAGTGTGTTTCATTGCCACCAGCTATGAACTTTATTCCCAAGAAGCCGACAACACCTTTAGCGTCAATCTTCAGGCTACCACACGTGGCGAGTTACGCCATGGAGGTTTCAAATCCGACAGCATCGACAACTATCGCGAAGCCAACTTTGTAATAGGCAAATACCGACTCGACCTCGACTACAAGCGTTCCTGGTTGGAATTGCGTCTGTCGCCACAGCAGTCGGGTGTTTGGGGGCAAGCCTCGGGAAGCCTTAGTCTTTTTGAGGGCTGGGCATTGGTGAAATCTGAAAAAGGCTTTTTCGCCAAGATCGGTCGTCAATTGTTGGCATACGACGACGAACGCATCCTCGGCTATGATGACTGGACCATGACCGCCCCTACGCATGATGTGTTGAAATTCGGTTATGAAGGCGACCTTCACAAGGTGCACATCATCTTGGCCTACAACCAAACCGCCACCAACCCCGACGAAGGCAACACCTACTATGCCAACGGTCTGCAACCTCACAAATCGATGCAAACCCTTTGGTATCACTACGATACGCCGAAATCCTTGTTTGGTGCCTCCTTGCTCTTCATGAACATCGGGATGCAAAGTGCCAATGATGCAAACCCCAACACGACCTTCTACCAACAGTTACTCGGCACTTATCTGTCGTTCAAGCCAAAAAACTGGTTGTTGGAAGGTGCATTCTACTACCAGATGGGCAAACAAGAATATGGGATGACGTTGGACGCCTTCATGGGTAGCGCCAAAGTCAAGCACTCCTTCAACGAGAAGTTTTCGTTGCAAGCAGGATACGACTATTTGAGTGGTGACAAGTACTTCGCTGTCCCGCCCCATGGTGGGATCGGCATGGTCTTTCACGACAAATGCAGAGGCTTTAATCCCATCTATGGCTCGCACCACGAGTTTTACGGCGCTATGGACTTCTTCTATTTGGACAGCTATGTGGGCAACTTCACTCCCGGCTTGCAGAACCTTTATGTTGGAACTGTCGTAAAGCCCACGACGTCATTGGAACTCAATTTGGCCTACCACTATTTCGCCATCACTTCCGAGTTGGACTATGTGCCCTCCAAGAGCTTAGGCCACGACATCGAGTTCAACGCCACCTATTCCTTCTCCGACCTGGTCAAACTCTCTGCCGGCTATTCCTTCTTGAATGGTACCGAGACCATGGAGATCCTCCAAAAGCTGGAAGAGACGCGTAGAATGCATTGGGCCTGGCTCATGCTGACCATTACGCCTAAGACCTTTACAACCACCTGGCAGGACAAGAAATAAGCCATCCTGCAACGCTACCAGGAATCTCCATTGTGACATGTGCATAAAAAAAGTAGGAGAACGCACGTTCTCCTACTTTACATTTGTAAATCTTACTAACAATCAGTATCTTGTCTTGCCAGGATACACCTTCAAGGCTTCTGCCAGGCATTTGATGGCAGCCTTCAGGTCTTCGATGCAGAGACAGTAGGTGATACGGGCTTGATGGCGTCCCTTCTCGGGGTCGACATAGAAGCCTGTGGCGGGAGCCAGCATCACCGTGGCGCCGTTGTAGCTGAAATCGGTGAGCAGCCATTGGCAGAACTTGTCGCTGTCGTCGACGGGCAAGTCGATGACAGTGTAGAAAGCGCCTTTAGGCATCGGGCAATAGCAGCCCGGGATCTTGTTGACGCCTTCGACGATGACGTTGCGGCGGGCGACATATTCGGCTTGCACCTTGTCGAAATACTCCTGCGGGGTGTCGACAGCGGCCTCGGCAAAGATCTGACCGAAGCTCGGCGGCGACAGACGGGCCTGAGCCAGACGCATGGCGATGGCGTAGACCTCACTATTGCGGGTCACCATGCAGCCCACACGGGCGCCGCAGGCGCTGTAACGCTTCGAGACGGAGTCGAACAGGATGGTGTTGCGTTCCAGACCTTCAAGCTGCATCACGCTGAAGTGCTTGTGGCCGTCGTAGCAGAACTCACGGTACACCTCGTCGGCGAAGAGATAGAGGTCGTATTTCTTGACCAAACCAGCCACCTTCAGCAGCTCCTCATGGGTATAGAGGTAACCCGTGGGGTTGTTGGGGTTGCAGATCATGATTGCTTTGGTGTGAGGCGTGATGACCTTTTCAAACTCTTCGATAGGCGGCAGTGCGAAGCCTGTCTTGATGTCGCTCGGGATGGTGACGATCTTGGCGTCACACAGCTTGGCGAAGGTGTTATAGTTGGTGTAATAAGGTTCCGGGATGATGATTTCGTCGCCAGGGTTGAGGCACACGGTGAAAGCCATCTGAAGGGCTTCGCTGCCGCCGGTGGTGACGATGATCTGGTTGGGGGTCACATCGATGCCGTGACGGTGGTAATAGTTGCAGAGTGCACGGCGATACGAAGGGATACCTGCCGAATGGCTATATTCCAGCACGCCATTGCTTGCAGGAAGTTCCCTGGCAGTCTCCGACAAAACCTTCAGCGCACCTTTAGGCGTCTCGATGTCGGGCTGGCCGATATTGAGGTGATACACGTGGACACCGCGCTCTTTGGCGGCATCGGCGAAAGGAACGAGTTTACGGATTGCCGACTGCGGCAAATCAAGTCCTTTGTTGGATATGCTGGGCATATTATTGTCTGTTGTTGGGTGTAGTGATTATTTCTTTACTTTGTCAAGATCGATAGTCTTGACCTGTTCCTTCTTGATAGGGGCGGCTTCGGGCTTAAGCTCTTCCTTGGCGCCCTTCAGTTCGCGTTTGCCAGCGGGCTGGACGGCCGGAGCAGTCTGTTCGCCCTCCTGCTTCACATTACCCTTGATGCGCAGCACCACACGGGGGTTGTCGACAGCATTGCTGGTGACGGTGACGGTCTTCGAGAAGCCACCCACATTGTTGGTGTTGTAGTGGACCTTGATGGTGCCGGTCTGGCCGGGCATGACAGGCTTCTGGGTGTAGCTGGGGGTAGTGCAGCCGCAGGACGCTTTCACATTCTGCAGGATGAGAGGTTCGTTACCCTCGTTCTTGAAGGTAAACTCGCAGTCGCCGTTGCCACCCTTCTGAATGGTACCGTAGTTGTGTTCTGTCTCGGTGAAGCTAATCTTAGCACCGTTGGCGGGAACTTCGTTTTTCTCAGTGTTTTGAGCCTTGGCAGCGCCGAAAGTCAGGGCGGCGAACAGGCAAATCATTGCAAACTTTTTCATATTGTTTTAAAATTTTAATAGGTTTATTTTTCGGTTACTATAATTTATATTTGGGCTGCAAAATTACTAAAATTTTAGTACATGCAAACAAATTTTTATTGCAAAAAAAGTTTAATCCGGAGCAAGTATTTAATATCCAACAGGATGCAAATCCTCAAAATGGAGGTAGCATACATTATTAATAATAATATCCAGATTCTTTTCCTGAGTGCGAAGCCCTGCCATGAAGAATAGAATTGAACATTTCTATTCCGGGGTATTCTATGAGAAACCTACAACAAACTAAATACTAGTTATCAGCATTTTATGTAGAAAATAAAAATATTTTCACCATTTTTGGTGATGGAATGATTTTTTTTTCGTATCTTTGCAGGCACGTATTTAACGATGAGAAAACCAATATATTAATCTTATAACATTAAAATT
>DBXU01000186.1:0-223 GCA_002310075.1 Bacteroidales bacterium UBA1204
GCGAGAGCCAGCATGGTGAGGACTGTGACTTGACCTGTGAAAGCTTTGGTGGAAGCCACACCGATTTCTGGACCTACGTGGATATAGGAACCCGTATTGGTTGCACGAGGAATAGACGAACCGATGGCGTTGCAAATGCCGTAGATGAACGAACCACGTTCTTTTGCCAACTGAACGGCAGCCAACGTGTCGGCAGTTTCTCCCGACTGGGAAATGGCAATGA
>DBXU01000186.1:274-1263 GCA_002310075.1 Bacteroidales bacterium UBA1204
ACAGGGATTCGACAAATACCTTCAATGAGTTGCTTGCCGATGAGAGATGCATGCCAGCTCGTTCCGCAAGCCACGATGATGATGCGTCGAGCATTGATGATTTCCTCACCATGGTCGATGACTGCTGAAAGCACCACGTTGTTGGCTTCCACATTCACACGTCCACGCATGCAGTCGGTCAAACATTTAGGCTGTTCGAAAATCTCTTTCAGCATGAAATGAGGGAAACCGCCTTTTTCTATCTGGTCGAGGTTGAGGTCGATTTGTTTCACCTCGTGATCCATCTTTTCATTGTTGATGTTGACGAAATCAACATCTCCTGTTTTGCGGTTGATGACAGCGATGTCCTTGTCCTCCAAATAAACCACCTTGTTGGTGTATTCAATGATAGGGGAGGCGTCGGAACCCAAGAAGAATTCGTCCTTGCCAATTCCCACAACGAGTGGACTACTCTTGCGGGCAGCGATGATTTCGTCTGGATTATTCTTGTCGAGCAACGCAATGGCATACGCTCCAATCACCTGATGAAGAGCCATACGTACTGCGGTGAGCAAGTCGGTATGACGCTTCAGACGAATGTATTCGATGAGTTGAACAATCACTTCAGTATCTGTGTGGCTTTTGAATTCCACACCTTTTGCCATGAGTCCCTCCTTCAGCGTAGCATAATTTTCGATGATGCCGTTGTGGATGATGGCAAGATTTCCTGAATTGGAGATATGAGGATGGGCATTGGTGGAGTTTGGCTCTCCATGAGTTGCCCAGCGTGTGTGAGCGATACCTACAGTTCCGCTTACGTCTTTGTCTTCGACATAGGCTTCAAGGTCTGCTACCTTGCCTTTTGTTTTGTAAACTTGCAGGTCTCCTTTTTCGGTGATAAGTGCCACACCAGCACTATCATAACCTCTGTATTCCAATCTCTTAAGTCCCTTGATGAGAACAGGGTAAGCGTTGCGCTTTCCAATATATCCAACTATACCGCACATAAA
>DBXU01000186.1:1349-3099 GCA_002310075.1 Bacteroidales bacterium UBA1204
TAATTTTGAGTTTGTGTATAAAAACAATGAGAGCCCACTTGGGGCTTTCATTAAAAGTAAACTCTGCTAACTCAACTGTGAATGAAGGCTGTTGAGTTAGCAGAGCTTTTGAGTTTAAAAATAAGTATGTGATTGAAGCTTCATCATGGTTATTTCAGAATACCAAGTTCTTTGAAACTATCAACGAGGGCTGAAACACAAGTGTCAACCTGTTCCTTTGTGTGAGTAGCCATCAGTGCCACGCGAACGAGTGTGTCTTGTGGAGCACATGCTGGTGGAATCACAGGGTTGATAAACACGCCTCTGTCGAATGCCAAGCGAGTCACTTCGAAGGTCTTAGCAGCATCGCGCACATAAAGAGGAATGATAGGACTCTCTGTTTCGCCAATTTCAAAACCTGCCTCCTTGAATTGCTTCAGTGCATAGTTCGTAATCTTCCAAAGGTTTTCCTGACGCTCTGGTTCACTCTTGATAATATGGAGTGCTTCGAGTGCAGCAGCAGTGGCTGCAGGAGTGTTGGAAGCCGAGAAGATATAAGTACGAGAGTTATGGCGCAGCCAGTTGATGGTGTCGTGGTCGGAAGCAATGAAACCACCGATTGATGCCAACGACTTGGAGAATGTACCCATGATGAGGTCCACATCGTCTGTTACACCAAAATGGTCGCATGTTCCACGTCCGTTTCTACCAAACACGCCAAGACCATGAGCTTCATCTACCATGATGGCAGCGTCGTACTTCTTCTTGAGTTCAACGATTTGTGGCAGTTTTGCAAGGTCACCTTCCATGGAGAAGAGACCGTCGGTAATAATCAACTTGATGGCATCTGGACGGCAGCGCTTCAGTTCTCGCTCCAAATCCTCCATGTCGTTGTGCTTGTAATGGAAGAATGTGGAAACGGAGAGGCGGCGTCCATCTACGATAGATGCGTGGTCGCGGTCGTCACCAAGTATGTAGTCATTGCGTCCTGTAAGGCAAGGCACAACACCCGAGTTCACAGTGAAACCTGTAGAAAAAACGAGTGCTTCGTCTTTGCCGACGAATTCAGCGAGTTCCTGCTCCAATTGGATATGAATATCGAGTGTTCCGTTCAAGAAACGAGAACCTGCGCATCCAGTACCATACTTTTTGGTTGCATTCACTGCAGCCTCTACAATCCGCTTATCGTATGTGAGTCCCATATAAGAATTAGAACCGAACATGAGCACCTTCTTGCCGCTCATGGTCACTTCTGTATCCTGATGGCTGTCGATTTCGCGGAAATAAGGATAGATGCCCGCTTCCATGTACTTCTGCGGTTCCCTATACTTACTCAATTTTTCTTGTAATAAACCCATAATCTGATTTATGATTGACTTGCTATTCTTTGCTGTCTTTGAGCAAAAAGACCCTCATTTTGAAGATGTTGCAATGCCAATTTGATTTGTATTTAGAGACTATCTAAATTTAGTTTACAACTAAACAGGCTGCAAAGTTAATCAAAAAATGCTGAATAGCACGTCTTTTTTGTTAAAAAAAACATCTTAGAGACAAAAAAAGGTAAAGGAGAGTTGAAAACAAGAATTATTTTGTTCTCGAATTCCAATGTGCGAAATACTACCATGCAAAAAGAAACAACGTGATGGAATAAGTTTCCCACCACGCTGTTTTCAGTACCATTAAGGATAAAGGTGGGTTCTTATGAAAGCACCTTATAATATATAATAATGGTTGATTACTTCACGTAAATCTTGTAGTTCTTCACACTGCC
>DBXU01000040.1:0-3108 GCA_002310075.1 Bacteroidales bacterium UBA1204
GAACCACCTTGTTTGAGGATGGCGTCGGCATAGAGGAAGTCCATCTCGACCACATCGGGGTTGGGCTTGAACAGGTTCTTGTAGCCTTCGTTGAGGCCGAGTACGCGATAACCGTCCTTGAGGAAGGTCTTCGCCACAGTGCTGATTACCGTGTTGATTCCAGGTGCCGGACCGCCGCCGGCGAGGATTACGATGGATTCTTTCATATTTAGTAGTTTAAAAATTTGTATTCGTTTTTTGAGTTTCCCTTCGGGAATGGAGTTTGTGTCAGAGTGTCATGCGGCGGTGGTAACAGTTTCAAACTATTAACTGGCTCTGCCGCCGCTGGAAACAAAAACCTACACTCCATTCCCGAAGGGAATCTCTCTATTCTATCACCAATTCATCACAGAAGATCCAAGCCTTCTGCCCGGCACCGACATGGCCTTCGGGGCAGGTGCCAATGGTCTTGGCGACCATCTTCACATAACGTGCCTCGGTGCGTGGCCTCACCTCCATCTCTTGAACAAAAGCACCATCGGCATCCACAGGCACCTCGTTCTTCACCTTGCCCACACTACGGAAGTTGCGGCCATCGTCGCTGATGAAATACTCCACCTCGGTAGGCATCCAAATCCAAGAATAGATCTCCTGCAGGAAACTGCCAGCCAAACGGTTGATGCGCTTCGGAACGCCCAAGTCGACGGTGGCGACGAGGTCGACGCCATAATAGCCTTGCCACGAGCCCGTGCGGAAGTTCTCACCACCACGCTTGTGGTCAATCAAGGCTTTGAGACCTCCAGCTTCATATTGTTCGTTATACTTGTTTTCGAGCTTCACGCTGTGGCGTGCGTCGATCAAGTAGTATTGTGCATCGATCACGTTGCTCCATCGGCCATCCTGCTCTGCCGCGGCACGGATGACCGTGTTGCCTTTCAGACAAATGGGTTTCTCATACAGCAAAGCCGAGTCGGAAGGCATGGTGCCATCGAGTGTATAGTATATCTTCACGCCTTCGACAGGATGGCTCATGCTGACCATAAGGCTGTCGAAGAAAGTGTCGGAATCTGCATTGATGGTAGGTACGATGACGATGCTTTCGCTGGGAATGCGCACCACTGGACAGTTTTCGGGTTGTGTGGCCCAAGCGGAGTTGGGCTGGTTGGTCATGGTGAACTCGAGCGTGCCACCATTCAACACCTCCTCACAGGTGATGAAACTGCGTTCCAACGTCTTGCCGTTCAGCTTCACCGCCTTCACATAGCAGTTCTTGTTGCTTAAGCCCTTGGCAATTACCTCAAACTGTTTGCCATCCTCGAAAGTCAACCTCGTCCGTTCGAAGCGCGGCAAGCCCAACACATAATAACCCGAGGCGGGCGTGGCGGGATAGATGCCTATGGCGGAGAGCACGCCCCAAGCCGACATCTGTCCGCAGTCCTCGTTGCCAGCATAGCCGTCGCGACGGTCCGTGTAGAAGTCGTCCATCACCTTTTTCACATAGTATTGCGTCTTGGTTGGCTTGCCGACGAAGTTGTACATATACACGGTGTTATGGCTCGGCTCGTTGCCGTGGGCATATTGGCCGATGAGGCCCGTGATGTCGGGCTGTTCGCGACCCGTCAGGTTAGAGGGAGCGTTGAAGAGCGCGTCGAGTTTGGCCTCATACTCGTTCCAGCCGCCCATGAGAGCGATGTGGCCGTTCACGTCTTGCGGCACAAAGAAACCGTACTGGTAGGAGTTGGCCTCGGTCAGTGTGAAATTGACCTGTGCGGGATCGAAGGGACGCATCCAGCCTCCGTTGCGGCGGCCTTGGAAGAACTGGTTTTCGGGGTTGTAGATGTTCTTGTAGGCTTGTGCGCGGGCATAAAACTCCTTAGCGATGTCGGCCTTGCCCATGGCCTCGGCCATGCGAGCCACGCACCAGTCGTCATAAGCATATTCCAGGGTCTTGGAAGTTGCTTCGCCTTCGACCTCAATCGGGATGTAGCCGTATTTCATGTAGGCGCCCATGCCGCGGAAGTCGTCCTTCGAGCTTGCCACCATGGCCTTCAATGCCTTTTCCGTGTCGAAGTCACGGATGCCGGTGAAATAGGCGTCGGCGATGACGGGGATGGCGTGGTTGCCGATCATGCAGTAGGTCTCGTTGGCAGCCAGTTCCCAAATGGGCAGCATGTGGTGCTTGTTGGTCTCATACTTATTAATAAAGGTGTTGATGAAGTCGAGGGTGCGCTCGCGCTGCATGAGGCTGAAGAGCGGGTGCAGACTGCGGAAGGTGTCCCACAGCGAGAAGACCGTATAGACGGGTCTCTCCGACTTATAGACCTGCAGGTCGTGGGCACGGTAGCGGCCGTCGGCATCGCTGAAAAGGTTGGGCGCCACCATGCAATGGTAAAGTGCCGAGTAGAATACCGTCTTGTTCGATTCGTTGGGGTCGCTCACCTCGTAGCGTTTCATTTCGACGTTCCATTTGTCGTAGGCTTTTTGGCGCAGGGCATCGAAGTCGAAGTCGCCATCGGCGAGCTCGGCCTTCAGGTTGTTCTTCGCGCCTTCCACGTCGACAGCGGAGAGAGCGATGCGCATGACGAGAGGCGTACCATCTTCGGCATCGAAATCGAAACTCGCCTTGACATAGTCGTCTTCCACCAGTTTGGCTTTCACGCTGTCGGCAACAGCCGGCACGGTGTCGGTAACAAAAGCATAGTCTTTTATTGGCTTGTTGAACTCGGCGTAGAAATAAAGGTATTGTTCGCGGGCCCAGTCGCGGGTGCGACGGAAGCCGCTGATGGCATTGGGACCTTCCACCTTGAGGCTGGCATCATACACGAACTCGTCGTTGACACCTTCCACCATGTCGAGCAGCATGTGGGCGTCGGCGCCTTGCGGGAAGCTGCAGCGCATCATGCCGACACGGTCGCCAGTGGTGAGTTCCACTTTGGTGTTGTAGTCATCCAGCAGCACAGCGTAATAGCCCGCCTGGGCTTCTTCGTTTTCATGCTGGAAGGCTGAGCGGTAGCCGGTAGCCGTGTTGTCTTCATCGCCCTTGTCGAATATCACCTCGCCTACAACGGGCATAAACCTAAAATCTCCATAGTCGGAGCAGCCGGTGCCGCTGAGGTGGGTGGTGCTGAA
>DBXU01000040.1:3189-3367 GCA_002310075.1 Bacteroidales bacterium UBA1204
ACCGTGGCACCTGGGAAGGTGTGGCCGTGGCCGCCTGTGCCGATGAAGGGATCGACATAATGGGCAGGGTCAGTGACGTAGTCAGTCTTGGGCTGAGAGGAGCAAGCCGCAAGGGCCAGCAGCATCAAAGGTAATAGAAGTTTCTTCATAGCTTAGCGTATTTGAGGGTGTAAAGATA
>DBXU01000040.1:3501-20018 GCA_002310075.1 Bacteroidales bacterium UBA1204
GCCTTGACTCCATTCCCGAAGGGAATCTGTATTCCCAATTGCTGAAAGACCAGTGAGAGTTTCCCTGCGGGAATGGAGCTACTTCCACCCGCTCCCAGCGGCGGCTTGTGCCGTTTACGTAACGTATGCGTTACCAGCCGCCGCGGATTACACAACAAACAATTCTCCATTCCCAAAGGGAAACTCTCCTAATTTTTTTGGCACATCTTTTGCACGAAAACATCATTTGTAAATTAATGCCCCAAAAAAAGACACTTTTTCCAAAAATGATTATATTTGCAGCCCATTTTGCAAGAAACGTTCGACTCAAATCGGGATTAATTTGAAAAAACACAATTTCTAATACTATTAACTAACTATTAAATTTAATTGTCATGAAGAAAGTTTTATTCGCAACACTCGCATTGGCCGTCACAATGACCGGCTTTGCACAAAGAGCCAGCTATAACTTCAAGGCTGGTAATGACTTGACTGCATCAAGACAGCGTGTCGTTGAAAGAACCCTTGGTGAAAGCCAAGCTACTGGCATCCAATTCAATAAGCCAGAACAGATGATCAGAGCCAACAGAGAAGGTGAAAACTACGAAGAGTTTACTGCAATGACCACCAACTATGACTTACAAGGAAACTCAGCTCTCGGCAACCGCATCGTGATGTGGCCTGATGGCTGCGCTTCTTTTACCGCTACATGGGATTTCTCTGGCAACACTAACTACCCCGATCGTGGCACTGGTTATAACTTCTACAGCCCCGAGAATGGCATGGGCGAAGAGCCTGGAGCTCGTCAAGAACCAATGAAGTCAGGTTGGCCGAGCATCGCCAAGTGTGGCGAAGGCGAGCTCCTCGCCTCCCACGCAACAGGCACCAACGTTTACTATCGTCCCACAAAAGGCGAGGGTGAATGGACATTGGTAAAAAACTTCCCCGATGTAACATGGCCTAGAATTGTCACAAGTGGTCCCAATGACCAATATGTCAATATTGTTTTCTCCAGCCAAGAGAACATCGGTACCCAAGCTGAACCTCATTATCTGAACCACTTGTTCTGGGCTCGTTCTACCGATGGTGGTCAGACATGGACCGAAGCCGAAGAGATTCCGCAAGATCTTCTCGACAATACTGAAGGTGGTATGTACAACAACATCCTTGGTGCCGATGACTACGTGATGGCCGCCAATGGCAACAACGTCGCCATCCTCTTTGGTTCCTACACCACTGACCTCTTCTACTTGATTTCCCACGACAACGGTGAAACATGGGAAAAACAAACAGTTTTTGAATTCCCCATTGAAGGTGAGCATGGCCATAATTGGGACAACTATCCTGAAGGTTTCGCAGACACCCTCTTCACCTCTGACAACTCACACACTATCGCCATTGACAACCATGGCACCGTCCATGTTGCCTTTGCTTTGTTTGCATGGCATCAATCTGACATTGACCACTATCAATATTGGCCTGCATACAACCACGGTATTGTTTATTGGAACTCCAACTACACTAATGAGCAAGGAGGACACAATATCCCGAATTATGGCGATTGGAGCCACGATGCCGAGCACGCTGACTGGGTCTGGAATGGCCTCGCCAATACCCTTTGGTTAGAACGCATTGACTTATTGGCTAAAGAAAACGGCTACCAAAATCTATATTGGACTGGTTACCAGGTGGACGAAGACGGCAACGGAGAATGGGACTATACCAATGATTATGACAATGCCAAATGGCATTACCGCACTTTTGGCTGGGCCACCATGCCCGCCATCTCTGTTGACGACAAGGGCAACATGATCATCGCTTTCGTCTACAACTCAGACAGCAGAATCTGTTCAGAAACCAACTTCCCCTACAAGAGTGTGTTTGTTTCTGGCAAGGACAGCGCTGGCCAATGGTTCGACAATGCCATCAACCTAAGCGAAGGCTTCACGCACCAATATAGCGAGTCCTACAGCCTCTCAGCAAGCCCCGTTGGATACGACAATACCTTCTGGGTAATGTATCAAGACGATCTCAAACAAGGCCTTTATCTTGACAAATCAGACGATTATCCGGAAAGCAACGGTGGCGATTTGACCGAGAATTTTGAGAATGCAATGAAAATCATCCCTGTCTTAGAAGGATGGGATGGCATCCCCGAGCATGAAGCCATCAACCCGATGACCACCGCCCGCGTGTATCCCAACCCCGCCACCGACATGCTCAACATCGAAGTGAACGCCTCTCAGGCCTCCGAGATGAACATCAGCGTCTACAACATCATGGGACAAATGGTGATGAACCAGAATGTCAACCTCACCACTGGCATCAACACCAAGCCCATCAGCATCTCCAATCTGACCAGTGGCGTTTACTTCGTCACCGTCAAGGCCAACGGCTTTGAGAACACCATGAAGTTCATCGTGAAGTAAGCTATCACTTGATTCTTTCAAAAAAAGGAGGCCTGCGGGTCTCCTTTTTTTGTGCAAAAATTCCCCGAAAATTATGCTCTTTTAAAAAAATTGGTTATTTTTGCCTCGATTATCCCGCCGAAAAAACGGGGTACTAAAGTAGAAAAACATCATCTAATCAACTTCATTATTAATTAAACTCATTCAAAATGAAAAAGTTATTTACTTTAGCAATTGCCCTGTTGGTAGCCTTCGCTGGTTACTCACAGGTAAGACAGACCATTTCGAAGGACTTCAAGGCTGCCTCCATGAAGAAGGCCGCCAGAATGGAAGCCAGCTTTGAGAACGTCCAAAGCCAGCCCAACATGACCCGCACTGACGGTGAGTTGGACTACACCACCTACGACTGGCAGTCAAACAGCGGCGCTCGTACCTGGACCATCAACTGGCCCGACGGCAAGGTGAGCTTCGCTTACACCGTCGCCAGTGATGAAAGCTTCAGCGATCGTGGTACCGGCATCGGCACCTACGACCCCGTCGCCGACGAATGGATTCCTCTTGGCGGCCGCATCGAAAATGAGAAAACAGGTTTCGGCTCTATCGCACGCTACAAGGACAACGGCATTGTCGTAGCTGCCCACACCGCCACCGACCTGAAGGTTTTCATTGTGGAAGACAAGGATAACATGACGCCCAACAGTGTCCCTGCTATCTATAACGCTGGCAAGGATTGGTATTCCCACCCCGCTGTAATGACTTCCGGCCCCAACCGCGACATCATCCATATGGTTGCCGCCGAGTTCTCAGGTGACTCCGATGGCGATGGCATTACAAACGGTATCAGATACTGGCGTTCGCTCGATGGTGGCCAAACTTGGGACAAACAAGAGTCTGTTCTGCCTTTCCTGACCATCGAATATGGCATTGAGCATGGCACTAATAGTTACTACTTCATGGAGACCACTGATGACAACTGCCTAGCTCTCGTCATCAACACCGGCAACACCGACGGTATGGTGCTCTACAGCTATGACAATGGTGACACTTGGGAAAGAAAAGTGTATTTCCATGATCCCGCCCCAGGCGTTCTGCTCGACAATTCGTTCGTCTATCCCCGTTGGACCTCAGCCCAGTGGAATAGCAACAAAGAACTGATGATGGCTTATGAATTCAACTTCAGCGACCACCAAGGCCACTATGGCCCCAGCCTCGGCGGCGTGGCATTCTGGAGTGAATACATGCCTTACTATGGCGATGGCAGCAGCTTCAACCAGTGGGGTGTTGACCCGACCAACCCAGTGCCTCCTGTTCAAGGCCAGCCCTTCATCATGGACTCCGCTTACCTGTTCCAAGACATTTATGCCTCTTGGTGGTTATGGAGCGATGCCAGCCATGAAATGTGGCCTGAATACTTTGGCTATCTGACCACTCTGGATGAAAATGGCAATTGGGAAGATCCGTATACAGCAACTGAATTCAACATTGAAGACCGCGGTTTGCATGGTTCTTATAACAGCGGCATTTGCGCTTTCCCTGTGCTCTGCAAAGTGGGCAACAGCGACTATGATTTGGTGACCGTTTGGAGCGCCATGGACGAGAACAACACAGATGGCAATAATAAGTTTTATTATAAGCTCTTCGCTTCCTACTCTGGCGATGGTGGCATGACATGGAGCACCATGAAACACCTCACCAACGACTTCATGTACCAATACAGCGAATGCGTCTATCCCCAAGCTACCGTGATTGGTAACACCCTCGTGATTGCCGCCCAACTCGATGCCACAGCTGATGCCTATGTCATGAGTGTTGGCTCAGGTGCCACTGGCCAAGATCTTGAATCAAGTGATTGTTACTATCAAGGCTTCACCTTCGACCTCAACGAGCTCTTCCCGGATGCTGGTGTCAACGTTCCTGAGAACAACACCGTGAAGATGACCATCTACCCCAACCCCGCCGTTGACCAACTCAACGTCAACCTCAGCCAAGGCGCCGACATCGTGATCTTCAACGTCATGGGTCAGGCTGTCCGCACTGTGGAAGGCCACGTCGGTGCCAACACCATCGACCTCAGCGGTCTCACCAGCGGCGTCTACTTCGTCAATGCTGGTTCCAACACCCAGAAGTTCATCGTGAAGTAAGCTGATTACTAACACATTAATAAAAAAGGAGACCATTCGGTCTCCTTTTTTTTATTGGAAAAACATACAATTTAAAAAAAAGTTATTATTTTTGCCCCAATTATGCCGTAATAACGGGACCTTTAAAACAAAGAAACATCATCAAACAACACATTATTAATTAAAACCCAATCAAAATGAAAAAGGTATTTACACTAGCATTGGCCCTGATGGTAGCCTTCGTCGGTTACTCACAGGTCAAATCATTATCTGTCAAAGACGCCAAGCCGGTTGCGGCTCAAGAGCGTGTTTACACTGGTACTGAGATCTTCCAACATGTGGGTGCCCAACCCAACATGAACCGCGTCGACCCCGAAAGCGATGCCATGCTCGACTACTCGTACTACGACTGGCACACCAACACGGCTGCCAAGAACTGGACGATGAACTTCCCCGATGGCTGCGTCGGCTTTGCCTACACCATGTCGACTGACGAAAGCCACAGCGACCGTGGTACCGACATCATCATCTACAACCCTGCCACCGACGAGTGGACCTCCACCGAAGGCAAGATCGAAGACCGCAAGACCGGCTTCGGTTGTGCTGCCCGCTATGGCGAGAATGGCATCGTTGTGGTTTCGCGTGATGCCAACACCCTCGACTGCAGCATCTACATCATCGAAGACAAGGACAACCTGCCTGCATCAGGCACCGTTGCCCCTGCCTACACTTGGACCAAGGATGACAGAAACATCCACTTCCCGACCGTGATGTGCACCGGTCCCGACCACAAGCACATCCACATCCTCTTCACCGCACTGAACTATACGAATGACGACGGCCAAGTCAACCCATACTACTATTTCCGTTCAATGGACGGTGGCAACACCTGGGATGAATTCATGACCATCGACTATCTGGGCCGTGACTACTGCCCGCAATACGGCTCCGGTTCCGATGCCTACTTCATTGAGAACAACGGAGGCAACCGCCTTGAAATCGTGGTGAACACCCGTCGTGGCGACGGCGCCGTGCTGACCTCCGAAGATGAAGGCAACACCTGGACCCGCACCGAATTCTACCACCACCCCGGCATCGACGTTAACTTCGGCGAAGGACTTGCTTACATGTATCCCCGCTGGACCTCAGCCTTGAGAGACAACAACGGCGTGCTTCACATTGCCTATGAAATTGGCGGCGGCACCGGTGATGCCACCTCCACCAGCTACTATCCTGGCATTGGCAGTGTTGCCTATTGGAACAGTGAACTGCCTTATGCTGGCGACGGACACGTCTATGACACTTGGGGTGTCGACCCGAACAACCCGAATCCTCCCGTTCCTGGCCAACCTTTCATCATGGACTCGGCTTACATGTTCCAAGACATCTATGCCGCTTGGCCACGCTGGAGCGACCAAACCTATGACAACCCTTACAACTTCGGTTACCTGTCGCCCCTCACCCCAGAAGGTGAATTTGAAAGCTGGGACGAAGCTCAGGAATTCAACATCGAAGACTTCACGCTTCATGGCTCCTACAACGGTGGTATCTGTGAAATGCCCGTCCTGCTGACCACGCCCGCCCAAGACCTTCTGGTGGCTGTTTGGATGATGATGGACGAGGAAAACGTGGATGGCCTTGGACATTACTTCTTCAAGCTCTTTGCTACAGCCTCAAACAACGGTGGCCAGACCTGGATGACGAGAAAGGCCCTCACCAACGCATTTACCTTCCAATATTCAGAATGCGTTTACCCGCAAGCAGCCATTACCAACAACAAGCTCGTCGTCGCCTGCCAAATGGACGGCACTTCCGGTTCCTTTGTTATCGGAGGCGACGATCCTGACACAGATGGTTCCGACAACTACTATCAAGGCCTTGTCTTCGACCTGAACGATTTGTTCGACTACGACGGTGTCGAAGAAGTTGAACCTGCTGTGAAGCCTGCTGCCATGAGCATCTACCCCAACCCCGCTGTTGACCAACTCAATGTCGTCCTCAGCAACAGCAGCGACATCGTGGTCTACAACATCATGGGCCAGGCTGTCCGCACCGTGGAAGGCCACGTCGGCGTGAACGCCATTGACCTCAACGGTCTCACCAGCGGCGTCTACTTCGTCAATGCTGGTTCCAACACCCAAAAGTTCATCGTGAAGTAAGCTAATTACTGTCACATGATCCATAAAAAAAGGAGGCCGTTGGCCTCCTTTTTTGTTAACACCGAACTGCCGCTTTGCGCGTCACGCAAAGCGAGTCGTTAGTTTTCCCTATGCGCATTGACGATATCCAATGCCAGATAGAGAGCCGCCCTATAGGCATCGGGCGTGGCTTGGTTCAGATTAGCCAACTCGAACTCGGGCCCTTGCAGCGGCGCCGTCACTACCGCCGGCAAACCCGCCCAATAATAGGCACAGCTGTCGTCAGAAAGCAATCGGAAGGGCAACGTACCCTGCTCATGGGTCATGGCAAGCACCACATCATATTTCTTCCACATGCCTGTGGCGAAAAACTGCGTGGACGTGAAAGGGCCAAAGGCTAGGAGGCCCTTCTCCTGAGCCATCTCCACAGCCTCAGCAACGATATGGTTGGCGCCTTCGGAAAAACCCTCGGGGTCGATGCCCAGCACAGCCATCTTGGGCGAAGCAAGCATGAAATCCTTTTTCATGGCCGACGACAACAAAGCCAGCTTACCCACCACATAGTCCTTCGTGAGCAGCGGCAGGGCCTTCTGTAACGGCATGGGATCCGTCAGCAGGGCCATCTTCATCATGCCGCTCACCAACACTTGCATTGTGTCGGCAGCTTGGAACAACGACGACAGGAACTCCTTATGCGTCTGGCACAGGGATGGCGATGAAGGCGCCATCACCACCGCATCGAGATAGCCCACACGCAAGTCCTCAGAAGCCCGTTTCATCGACATGATATCCATCTCCGTCGACACCTCCGTAACCATGCCAGGATCAATCTTAAGCTCCTTGTCAACGATATTGACGATGTTGAACTTCTGCCCCCATGCCTGACGTGCGTCACGGGTCAAGGAATAGTTGAAGCTATCCAATCCGAAGTTCTTCTTATAATAGGAAAACGCCTTCGACTGGCCATACAAGACGGGCGTCATCATGCCTAACATCCTAGCGTCGTCAAAAGCCTTTATGACGAGCTCATAACCCACACCGTTGAGGTCGCCATGGGTGAGCCCCACACGGGGCAACTGGAGCGATTGTACCGTTTCTTGCATAGCCTAACTCTTTATTGAATTGAAAATCAGGCTTCAAAATTAAGCATTAAAAACCGAAAAACAAATTAATTTTCAATTTAATGCAAAAAATCGTTTTTGATCTTGCCCATGATAGTTGCCGTGGCACCCAGCTGTCGGTTCACATAGGTCTTGCAAATCGATGACGCCTCACGGCAGAAAGCCTCGTCATCGACCAAGCGGGTGAAGACGGCATCAAGGTCCTGCTGGCTGCTCACGGCAAAAGCGCCGCCCAAACTCACCAGGTCGACTGCTTCCTTGAAACCTTTGTGTTTGGGTCCGAAGACCACCGGGCAGCCAAAAGCCACTGCTTCCTGCGTGTTGTGTATGTTCACGCCGAAACCGCCTCCGATATAGGCGAAACGAGCATATTGGTATAATTGCGACAGCATCCCAATGGTGTCGATCACCAGTACCTTTGAAGGCTGATATGCGTCAAGCCCAGTGTAAAAGCCGCAACCGGGGAAAAGCGCCTCGATGTCCTCCAAATGCGTTGCCGAAATGTCGTGCGGCGCGATGATGAGGCAATAGTCGTCGGGCATCTTGGGGAGAAAACCCTGTAGCAGCTTCTCATCAGGCGGCCAGGTGCTGCCAGCCACGAGGCACTTGCGTCCATCGATGAAATGCTCGATTTCGGGGAAAGGCTTTGCTTGCTCAGCGATGTCTGCCACACGGTCGAAGCGCGTGTCGCCACATAGCGTGACATTGTCGAAACCATGCGCATGCAACAGCTCGACGGTGGTTTCATCCTGCACGAAGAAATGTGTCACCGCCCGAAGCTGCTTAAGGAACCATTTGCCATAGCCTCGGAAGAAAAACGAATCGGGCTTAAGGATGAGCGAGATGTAATAAAGAGGGATGCCCGCCTTCTTCAAGGCATGCATATAATTGAACCAAAACTCGTATTTGATGAAGAAAGCGGCCACAAAATGATGCCTTTCGAGCCATTGCTTGGCATGAAGGGCGGTGTCGGAAGGCAGATAGAGCACTTCGTCGGCCAATGGATAGTCTTTGCGGACCTCATACCCCGAAGGCGAGAAAAACGTCAGCGAGATCTTGTGTTGCGGAAACTCTTTTTTCAACGCCTCGATGACGGGACGGCCTTGCTCAAACTCGCCCAAAGAAGCAGCATGAAACCAAATCCAGTCGCCATCCTCCTCATTCTTGCGGCCTCTATTTCGATTAAGAAGCCTTTGAAGAGGTTTCCCCTCCTGCCATTGTTTACGTCGTCCTTCCACCCACTGCTTGGCCTTGGCGTTGCCAAAGAAAGCGGCAACGTGCACGCCAAAAGTGTATAGCAGGACTCCTATGGTAAACAGGATGAGCATGGTTAATTATAATAGAACTCTGCGGGCTGACGCTGGTAGGTTGGGATGTTCCAACTGACGCGGATGCCATAATACAAGTCGTTGTAGCGCTTGTGCGGATCCGTGTAGCCCACAGGCTCCATATGGCCTGTTTCGGGATTGGTGAAGACCCTGAAATCATACTCGCGGAGATCCTTGGAAAGAGCGTAGGTCACTTCCAAAGACACCGAGAAATTCAGCAGACGGGTATCGCTCAAAAACAGGTATCCCGCCTCGAGATGACCCGCTGGGCCACCACGCATCCGGTCGTAGCCATATTCATAGTCGCCATACACCACATATGGCGTGTTGTACATCTCTTGTTGGAAATCGATGCGGAAACGGGTCAGATGATAGCCCAAGCCAGCCTGCACAAAGATACCACAGTTGGGATTGGGGCCCAAAGGCAACAGCTTGCCCGCCTCGGCCTGAAAATGGACGCCACGTTGGTCGACCAAGAACGATGCGACACTGCCGGCACCACCGATGATATTGCCGTCGGTGTTGGTGATGCCTTCACCAAACACAGCAATACGGTCACCCCTCGACCTACCGCCGAAGATATAATTGCCATTAAGGGTAAACAGCCAATTGCTTTCCGTCTTGTGCACGACGCCACCGCCGATGGTGCTCCCGATCTTATAGTCTTTGGCAGCATCCAAGGCAGGAAGACGAAGTGCGTAGGTGGCTTGAAACATCGTCACCGGGATGCTTTCTTTCATAATGCTTTTCGTAAGGATTTGGGCCGAAAGCGGCATTGCGAAAGCCGACAATAGGAATAAAGAAATAAAGAGTCTACGCATAAAAATGATTTTTGATTCAAACGAAAATACAAGCGTTTTATTGTTTGGCTCCCGCCCGAACGGCGGGNNCCGAACCAGTATTACATCTTCACAACCCTACCCACCAGCACTTCGTTACCCTTGTGGATACGAAGGGTATAAATGCCGTTGCCAAGGTTGTCAATCTGATAAACATCACCATCAACCTTGATGCGATCCACCAACTTGCCGTCGGCAGCATAGACTTCGATCATCGTCATGCCGAGACACTCGATGGTCACCTTGTCGGAAGTCGGGTTAGGATAAACGCTCATCTTACCGTCGTTCTCGCCCACACCTGCATAGTAGTCGGCGCAAACCTCTTCCGACACACTGGAAACACCCTTTTCGAACACCGACTGCACAGCGTAGCAGTGTTGCATGTTGAGAGCCATCTCGGTGTCGTTATAGGTGGTTGCAGCGAGGTTTTCAGCGATCAGCTCTTCGTCGCGGTAGAGGTTATAAGCAATGGCACCTTCAACCGCATCCCAGGCCGTTGCCATATGGCCTTCGATCACATCAGTGAAGCGGATTTCAGGAGCAATGTTGGAAACCACAAAATCGAACTGCGCCGGAATGGCATCCCAACACTCCTCATAATAAGTAGGTATCACGACGAGGGTATAAGCTCCGTTTTCCAACTGGGTAGCGTAGCTGTTTTCATACACCACATGCTCCTCTCCATTCAGCAACACTTTGTTTTGCGAGATATCCTCGCCTTCCCAGGTTATCGTCACCTCATTGCCATCGAAAGCATAATCGAAACCAGCAACGGCAGGACAAATGCTAGGATTCATGCAAGTCGTTTCAGAAGCGCAGCCATACACCGAATGGACAATGACGCAAATCTCATTTTCGCCTGCCACAGCATCAAAAGCGAAAGCATTGTCGGTGGTTTGGTGAACCGTGCCGTTGCACCTCACTTCATAGTATTCCGCATCGGCGACTGGCTCCCATGTAAACTGCAATTGTCCGTTCAGAGTCATACCTTCATATGAAACCTGCACGGCGGAAATGACACATACCTCAATGCTGGCGCCCAGCACATGGCAGCCTTCGGCAACTGGTTTCACCGTCACTGTGGTCAAGCCATCCTCAAACTCGGCGCCATAGGATGTCTCATCGACCGTGGCGGCCAAAACATCGTTGAGATACACTTCATATTGGCTCACACCCTCCACAGCATCCCATGCCACGTCGACCTGATGGCCGTCACTGACATAATGCAAGTTTTCAACGGCGCCCACGATGCAGACATCCACATGCTTGTCTTTCTCACAACCGTCATACACTGCCTTCACGCACACATCATGTTCACCCACTGTAATGGTAAAAGCATAACTCAACTCATTGGTCGTGGTCAACTGTTCGTTATCCATATAGACCTGGTATTCCACCAACCCGGTCGGGTCTTCTGGAGCTTCCCATGTGAGGGATAGCAGAAGATCGTCATTCAAAGTGTAGTCTAAATTCCGCACTGCATCGCACATCGACACGTCCACTTCGACACAAACAAACTCGCTTTGGCAGCCATCGTAAGCGGCATAGACGCAATAATTGTATAAGCCTTCCGCGACGTTGGCATCGGTGAAGGTCAAACCCTCGACCAAATCAAGGAGTTCGGTGTCGCGATACACCTCATACCAAGCCGGTGTGCCGCTTTCGGGAGCGTCCCAAGCAAGGACGACATCGTTACCATCCAACTCGTAGGTCAAGTTGCGAATCGGCGCACAGAACTCGGGAGCGCCACTGCCACCGGCACAATTGATGGTGAAGGTCTGCGTGCCGCTAAAGCCACCGCTGTTTTGATAGATGACCGAGCCATCCTCATAGGTGATTTCGAAGCTGCATTCCTCTGTCCAAGAACCGTTGTGCCAAGTCAGTGAGATGGTCGAATTGGAGGCCAACTCACGGGTGTAGGAAGCCGAGCTGCCGTTGTTAACCGTCATCTGCTCGGTGGGGGTACCATCGGAATAGACCACCGTGAGATAATTACCTTGCCAGCCGTCGCCATAAGAGTCGTGCAGTGAGAAAATGACATCACAAGCGTTCCTATAGTCGAAATTCAAAACGGTATGGCGGCCGTTGGCATCCACAAGATCCAAAGTAAATGGAATGGCAAAATCCTCTGGGGCGTTGGCATCGAGGACGACATTGAAATCGGCATAGCCCATCAGTTCGGCGCCAATGGTGCTGAAGCTCTTCTGGTTCCCATTCAAGGTGACTAGTTCATAATCGGTTGACAAAGTGCCCATCACCGATTGGGCCAGTTCATTACCTGCATTGTCGACCATAATGCGCAAGTCGGCGGTCTCGCCAGGGTTGAGCAGGCCGTCACCATTGTCGTCATTGATGACTGCCACAGCCCCCTTTTGCAAGTCATAATCGAACACCACAACATTCGCGTTATAGGTTCCAGTCACCTCGCCACCAACAGAAATCTCATAGGAGAATTTGATCTTTTGCAGTGCCGTCACCTCATCGTCCACCGTAAAAGCAAAAGCGTCTTCCACAGTTTGGGTGGCATTGGCGGCAAAATTGGGGAATTGTACTTGGTTGTCGGTGATGGTGACATGAGGATTGTCGGAGGTGAGCACCACCGACACATTGTTGACAGCAGCATCACTGACATTGTCCAAGGTAAGGCTCATTGTGACCGACTCGCCCGGGTTGAGCTTGTGGTTGTTGTTGCCGGCAGGGTCGTTGATGGCAAAGCTGTTATATCTGATGGCACCCAATTGGATGGCTTCAACAGCGGCCAACACGTTGACGCGACCAAAGCCCGTCACGTTGCTCTTGCCATCCGACAGCGGGACGGCCGTCTCTTCAAGGATACGGCAGACATCGGCAGGCGTCAAATTGTTGTCTTTACACAGCATCAATGCCATACATCCAGCCACGCAGGGCGTCGCCATAGAGGTGCCGCTCATATCGGTGTAGCCATTGTTGGTTGCAAAGTTCAACGAAATGATGTTGACGCCAGGAGCGCACACGTCGGGACGGATGAGGCCGATGCCCGGGTTGTAGGCATAGTCGCCAAATTCGGTATTCTGCCAAGTCACAGGACCATGTGAGGAGAAATTGGCAGCATTGTCATTATAGTCGACAGCACCGATGCAAACCGAGCAAGTCAAATCGCCGGGGTTCTCGCCCTGCACTTCGTCCATATAAGGGGGAGGGCAGCTGCCAGGCACACGCACATTGTTAGGAATAGGATATTGCCATGTTTGGTTGCCTTCATTGCCAGCTGCGATGGCCGCAACAATGCCTGCATCCAAAGCAGCCTCACAGGTATGACGCAACAGCGTACGGTCAGGAATCGATGAAGCGGGCAAGCCGAGCGACATGCTGAACAAGTCGCAGCCATGCTCCACGGCCCATTGGATGCCTTCGCTGATGCTTTGTGCGCCACCATTGCCAGTAGCATCCAAGCATTTGACGCACATCAGCGTGGCATCGGGAGCCATACCCGTCTGTCTGCCTGCCGTTCCGTCACCCAACACCGTTCCCGAACAATGGGAGCCATGGCCGTGGTCGTCCATTGGGTCATTGTCGTGGTTCTTCACATCGTAGCCATGGTTAGGGAACTCGGCACCGCCGTCCCAAAGGTGGTCGGCCACATCCACGTGGTTGTAGTTGACACCCGTATCGATAACAGCCACCACAACGCCTTCACCTGTGTATCCCAAGTCCCACACCTGATCGGCGCCTACCTGGATAACATTCTGCGTGATCTCACGCGTAGCACCGACAGGCCTTGACTCCTCCCCATCGGGAAGCCAGTTATACTCTTTGGCATAACCAATCATTTCGATGTCGTTGCGACGGGCCAAATCCATGATGGCTGCCTTTGTGGCATCAAAATACAAGGCATTGGCCATCCACAAGGTGGTAGGAGCCGACACCATGCCGTTGCGTTCCATCTCTGAAAGCGAACGCTTCAGGTCATATTGTGATGTTGCAGCAAATTCCTTCAATTCGTTGACGACAAACTCGCGACGCTCGGCGCGCGTAACGAAATAATCGGCACGACGGTTAAGCTGCGTTCTGTCGTATCGTGAATTCATGATAACGATCACTTTGAGTTGTTCGTCATCGTTGCGACGGTTCATCTCTTCGCTCAAAAGCGGGTCGATGACAGCCTGGGCGTAACCTGTCATGCAGCAAGCCGCCATCAGTAAAAGGGTAAATAGTTTTTTCATGTTGAATAGAATTGATTTTAAAGGTGCAAAGTTATAAATGTTTTCGGTTTATCGTATCTTTTTATCGTATCTTTGCAGCCCAATTCTACACTGATGTTGGAAAACAAATACAATGAGGCTGTCCTACCCAACGGTATCCGGCTAATACATAAAGAAAAACAAGGTGAAATCGCCCACCTCGTGCTGATGGTGGAGACTGGTACGCGAGATGAATTGGCGTCCGAGAACGGCCTTGCCCATTTCGTGGAGCACACCATCTTCAAAGGCACACAAAACCGCAAGGCCTACCATATCTTGAGTTGCCTCGATAACGTGGGCGGCGACCTCAACGCTTTCACCACCAAGGAGGAGACCTGCATCCAAGCCACCTTCCTCAAGCAACACTACAAACGCAGCCTCGATCTCTTCGCCGACATCGCCTTCCAGTCAACGTTCCCGGAGAACGAGCTGGCCAAGGAAAAGGAGGTCATCTTGGATGAAATCAATTCCTATTTGGACTCACCCTCCGATGAGATCTACGACCTCTTCGAAGAGATGGTCTTCAAAGGACATCCGCTTTCACGCAACATACTGGGTACCAGCGAATTGGTAAAAGGATTCCATCGTCAGGACATCCTTGACTTCATGGCCCACAACTACAGCACCGACCAGATGATTCTGGCCAGCATCGGAGGCATCAGTTTCAAAGAGTTTGAACACCTGGCCATGAACTATTTCGGCAACCAGCCTGCACACCTCGTCAACAAAAAACGCGAAGCCTTCAAAGGCTACAAGCCCGAAAGCCGCAACGACAAACGCAACAATCACTTGAGCCACTGCATCATTGGCAACATCGCCCCTGAGTTCAGCAGCCCTTTGCGCATGCCCATCGTGATGCTCAACAACGTATTGGGAGGCCCAGCCATGAGCTCGCGCCTCGGCTTGAACATCCGCGAAAAATACGGCTTCGCCTATAGTATCGAGTCGCAATACACCGCCTATTCCGACGTCGGCCTCATTAATGTTTACATGGGTGTCGACCCCGATTCCTTAGACAAGGCTATCGAATTAGTACACAAGGAACTGGACAAGCTTTGCACACAAAAACTAGGCACATTGCAACTCCATCATGCAAAGCAGCAACTCATCGGGCAAGTTGCCCTAAGCTATGAAAGCGGCATGAACGAACTGTTGAGTGCAACGCGCTCGCTCATCATGGGCGAACCCATAGAATACATGGATGACATCATCCAGAAAGTGGAGGCCGTCACTGCGAGCGACATCCTGGAAGTGGCCAACATGGTATTCGACAAGAAACAACTCAGCCAAATCGTTTTCAAAGGCACCGAAGAATGACCCCAGATCCCTATCGTTTGGAAGAATACATCGAAACTCACACCTCACAGCCCGATGCGGTGCTTCAAGAGTTGTATCGCCACACTTACCTGCATGAGATGAACCCACGTATGATGTCGGGGCCGGTGCAAGGCAAGTTCCTGCAGTTCCTTTGCCAAATGCTGAAACCACAGCATGTGCTCGAGATCGGCACTTACACCGGTTATGCCGCCATCTGCATGGCCCAGGGGCTGCCTGAAAGCGGGAAACTCATCACCATCGAAGCCAACATGGAATACGAGGAGACCATACGGCATTACCTCGCAAAAGCTGGGGTTGACGACAAAGTGGAACTACTCCTTGGTGATGCCAAAACAATCCTCCCTACTTTGGACACGACCTTCGACCTCGCCTTCATCGACGCCGATAAGGTGAGCTATCCCCTCTATTATGAGTTAGTCATGGAAAAGATGCGGCCGGGTGGATTCATTCTGGCCGACAACGTGCTATGGGATGGCAAGGTGCTTGACGCCAACGCTAAGGAACACGACACGCAAGCCCTCATCGCCTTCAACGACAAGGTGATGAACGACCCGAAAGTGGAACAAGTGCTGCTGCCCATCCGTGACGGGCTGATGATGGTCAGAGTCAATTCGTTTTGAATTGATATTTCACCTCTTTCAATTCAGCATTCGCCTTGGTAATCTTATTCTTCAAGTTTTCCTTGTAATTTGCCACTTTGACGGCTATCTGGGCATCGCCCAAAGCCAATATCTCGGCAGCAAGGATGGCGGCATTGAGAGCACCGTTCACGCCTACCGTTGCAACTGGGATGCCAGGAGGCATCTGTATGATCGACAGCATAGCGTCCAGGCCATCGAGCATACCTTTCACAGGTACGCCTATGACAGGCAAGGTGGTGTTGGCGGCAATCACGCCAGGCANNGCCATGCCAGCGGCAGCAATGATGACCTTAATACCGCGGCCTTGGGCCTCGCGGGCAAAAGTTTCGACCTCTTGCGGGGTGCGATGAGCACTGAGGGCGTTCATCTCAAACGGAATCTCCAT
>DBXU01000040.1:20049-21104 GCA_002310075.1 Bacteroidales bacterium UBA1204
GGAAGGTCGGAAGTGCTTCCCATGATAATGCTTACTATTGGCTTCATTTTTGTAGAAATTTGAGGCAAAGATAGTTTTTTTTCAGGTCCAGATGATATAACGATAGCATTTTGTATATTTGTATCGCCTAAGTCAAGAGGGCATACAAACAACAATCCTTTGAAAATGAAAACGGTAAAAGTATTAGACAAGGAATTTGGGCTGTACATCCCCCAGGAAAAAATCGAAGCCAACGTACAGAAAGTGGCCGATCAAATCAACAAGGACTTGGAGGGACAGAACCCCATGTTTCTCGTGGTGCTCAACGGCGCCTTCATGTTTGCCTCCGAGTTGTTCAAGCGCATCACCATCCCCTGCGAGATCAGTTTCGTTAAACTCACCTCCTATGCCGGTACCGAAAGCACCAGCGTCGTGCGCGAGCTCATAGGCCTTGACCATTCGCTTGAAGGTCGTCATGTGGTCGTCGTGGAAGACATCGTCGACACAGGCCACACCATGCGTTATACCATCAAGAAGCTCCGCGACCTGAAAGCCGCCGACGTACGTGTGGCCACGATGTTCTTCAAGCCCAACAACTTCAAATACGATTATCCTATCGACTACAAGGGCATGAATATCGACAACGAGTTCATCGTTGGCTACGGACTGGATTATGACCAGCAAGGACGCAATTTACCTGACATATATAAAATCATAGAATAACCATGCTAAACATCGTACTTTTTGGCCCTCCCGGGGCAGGCAANNGGAACGCAATCACAGTTTCTGCGTGAGAAATACAACCTGACCTATATCTCCACTGGCGAAATCCTCCGCGAGGAAATCGCTGCCGAGAGCGAGTTGGGCTTGCAAGTGAAGGAAATCATCAGCCAAGGCAACCTCGTCTCCGACGAGATCGTGGCCAAGATCATCGAGAAGAAACTCTCCGAAAACATGGACTCGGCCGGTTTCCTCTTCGACGGCTATCCGCGCACTGTGCGCCAAGCCGAGATCCTAGACGAGATGATGGAGAAATTCGGCATGTCGCTGACAGGCGTGTTGAGCCTCGAAGTGCC
>DBXU01000040.1:21130-21582 GCA_002310075.1 Bacteroidales bacterium UBA1204
AGCGGTCGCGCCGACGACAACCTCGATTCCATCAAGCACCGTTTTGTGGAATATGAGGCCAAGACACGCCCCGTGCTCGACTTTTACGAAGGCAAAGACAACCTGCATCCGGTGAACGGCGTAGGTGAAATTCCACAGATCTTCGAAAACCTTTGTACGGTAATTGACTCGCTTTAATGTTCCCAACGAACATCATTTTTTAGGACTGACGGTGGATTGCCGCCAATGACCTGATGCTCGCCGCTAAAGGACGAGGTCAGCAGCGTGCCTGCCGCCACAACCGTGTTGTCGGGCACCTCGGCACCTTTCAATAATACACATTTGCATCCAATCCACACATGGTCGCCCACCAGGATGGCCTTGTCGGGATTGATGCGTTCGTTTTCTTTATTATATAAAGGATGTTCGTCGGTGTCCATCACGAGGATGTCCCAGCTCAGCAGGCAGTCGCG
>DBXU01000017.1:0-179 GCA_002310075.1 Bacteroidales bacterium UBA1204
GAGCATACCGATAAGCCCCTCAACCAAGTGAAGTTCGCTTATATCGGCGATGCCCGTTACAATATGGGCAACAGCCTGATGGTCGGTGGTGTGAAAATGGGTATGGACATCCGCATTGTCGCCCCCAAGAAACTGCAGCCGGCCAAAGATCTGGTCAAGAAGTGCCAGGAAATCGCCAA
>DBXU01000017.1:270-488 GCA_002310075.1 Bacteroidales bacterium UBA1204
GACAGCGTGTGGAAAGAGCGCATCAATATGCTGATGCCTTACCAGGTCAACGCAGCCCTGATGAAAAAGACAGGCAACCCCAAGTGCAAGTTTATGCACTGCCTGCCTTCGTATCACAACTTGGAGACCAAAGCCGGCCGCGACGTTTATGAGAAGTTCGGCTTGAACGGCATCGAGGTCACCGAGGACGTGTTCGAAAGCGAGAACAGCATCGTCTT
>DBXU01000017.1:500-15513 GCA_002310075.1 Bacteroidales bacterium UBA1204
CCATCAAGGCCGTCATGGTGGCCACATTGGGCGACTAATTAAAGAGTCCTATATTGTAAAAAAGAAAGGCCCTGCTTTTGCAAGGCCTTTCTTTTTATTACCATGCCTCAACAGAGGCTCTTGTTCATTCATACACTTCGTAATGGCCAATCTCATATTGGATCGGGTGACCCGCCTCGTAATAATCCACATCCTTCAACAATTTGTCGAAGATATAGTATTGGATCAGTACCAGGTCTTGACCATCGTTGATGAGACCATACATGCGGTCACGGTCGACACCACCCACTTCGGAAGGATCGCTGTAGCCGCCCAGCTGCACCAGCTTGGTAAAGGTTTTGATTTCTTGGCTCTTGCCATCTTTGGTGGTCAAGGAAATCTTATGCAGCCATGGTGAGTTGACGATGGAATCGATACGTTTCTGAGGTAACGAGTTGGTGAACAATGCCTCGAAACGCACATCGCTAAACGACGACAGGAAATTGATCACTTTCAGCGTATCCAATGGAAGGTCAGCATTGTCGTAGAGACGTGTCAGTTTATACTGATGGCGCCCCACATTGTCGATACGGAACCCTCCTTGAGGCTTTTCCTGGAATTCGACCGATACCGACTGTATGTCGCCCAACGATTCATGGAAAATGGTGTGGTCGCGCCAATCGTCAGGATTAGCGGTGAATCGGGTGGAAACAAAGCCGCGGAAGCCACGGATATAGACGATATAGGCCTTGTCGGCGCCTTCTTTTAGCATAAACGTACCGCTGCCGTCTTTGGTGGCATCGCCTACATAGAACACCTTGGTGCGCTTCTCGTGGTTGAAGAGCTTGATGCGGTTAAACAGGTTGATACGTGGCACTATCTGATATACCTCCACCTTGGTGCCTTTCACAGCCAATTGCTTGACGACATTGTCGTGGCTCGCCACCGACACAGGCATCTTGATACGCACTTTGTATAAAGTGGTCAGCAGGTTTTCGACTTGCTTAGGATGGGCCTTATAGGTTTTGTTAAGTGTCCAGCCGTCTTCATGGCGTTCCAACAACGTCTCGAAATCATCGCGGTCGGCCAAATAGATTTTGGTAACAGAAGCGGTATCCCAGACCTGGAAGTCGGCGGAATCGCCTTGTATCGTGGTGAGGTAACGGTTGTTCCAAATCAAAACGCCTGCGATGATTAGCAGTAAAGCAGCAATGATGATGGTGATTCTATTGTTTTTCTTCATAACAGTTATTTTTTGCTGTATTTTCTCTTTTTAATCCACGCCAAGACCAAACCCAAGATGATGATGAGTCCAATTGGCACAACAGTGTTGACCACCTGCCACAAAGTCCTTTGTTGGTCGACTTTGGTAGTGTCGAGTAGGCGTATCTTCAGCTCACGAGAGCGGATGTCGATAAGGCCTTCGCCGTCAACAAGATAGCTGATGGCATTCTCGATAAATTCCTTGTTGGCATAGGTGTTACCAGTATATTGGTCATAGCCCAGTTGTAAGGGGGTTTTGCGTTTGACATCGATTTGATTGCGAATAATGTCGCCATCAGCCACCACAATCATGGCAGTAGGAACGCTTTCTTCCCTGAAATGCATGCCTTTGTCATCCATAATCTCTTGTGGGATGCGGTTGGCATACAACGAAGGGAAGGTGCCTTTGAGCAGGTAGGCCACATTCTGTCCTTTGGAGGTGAACATGCGTTTGTCGGGAGTCTGACGCAACATGGCGAGAGTGACAAACACGGGAGCGCCCGACACCTTGGTATAGTCAGAGGTCTTAAGCAACGGTATTTGGTCGATGCCATCGGCCGAGGTGGTAGCATCGATGGAACTGACGAAGTCGGCCTTGATGGCGTTCATGTTGCGCACCATGGGATGGTTGGAAGCTGCCTGCAGCAAGGGGAAATAGAACCAACGGAAATACTCAAGCTGCGCCTGTCCAGCCATCTGTCCAGTGCGGATGGGAAGCGCAGCACAGGTCAAATCGAGCAACAGGTTGCGATTGAGGCGCACGCCATATTTGAACAGCATGTCATCCAACTTAAGATCCTGCTCGATGCCAATGGTCGACTCCTGACTTTGCAAGCTATCCATGGTGACATAGACAGGCTCAACCAACCACAGCACTTTACCGCCGTGCATGATGTACTGGTCGATCAAGAACTTGTCTTTTTCACTGAATGGCTCCGTGGGCTTGGCGATGATGATGGCGTCGTAAGAAGGGAAGGCCTTGATGTCTTCCTCTTCGTTTTGGGTGCGGTGCATCAAGGCATCAATGCGGCCATCGATGGTAATGCGACCTACCGAATAGTTTTGGGAAAGCGTCTGGGTGATGTCGTAGACATCCTCCTCGGGCAATTCGCCATGGCCTTCAACAAAGGCAATGACGGGCTTCTTGAAACGCGTCACCTTTTTCACCGCATCGATCAACTTGAACTCAAGGTTCTGCATCGAAGCGTTCAAGGCGCCCTCTGATGACTGGCCGATTTGGTTTTCGAGCAAGTCGACGGCCAACTCCGTGTCGTTACGGTAGCTCACCAAGGCGCCTGGCCAGATAATCATCTGCTGGGAAGATCCGTCGGGCTTTTTATCGACCAAATTAGTGGGGTTCAACCCCGACTGATAAAGCAATTTGTATGTCTCATTGCGTTCGGCGGGGTCGGTGCTTTCCGAAGGATTGATGAACTCATAGTCGATGAACTTGGAATAAGCGCGGAACTCGTCCAACATCTCCTTGGTCTCGCGGCGCAACTTCTTGAAACCGGCAGGAAAATCGCCCTCAAGATAGACCTTGAAATAGACATAATCTTCCAGATTCCCCAAGATTTCTTTTGTCGTATTCGAAAGGGTATACCGTTTTTCGCTTGTCAAGTCGAAACGGGTGAAGACAAAGGAACCTATAATATTGACCACCACCACAATCACCAAGGTGACCAGGAAGGTAATGATTTGGTTCTTCTTCAAACTCTTACGTTGGTTGTCCATAGTCACGCCTCCTTACCATTTACGACTTGCCAGCACCAGTTTAGTAGCGCTGAGAAAGATGATGATAACACTCAAGAAATACAATACGTCGCGCGTATCGACCACACCACGGCTCAACGAGCTGTAGTGCGCACTCATGCCCAACTGTTGGATGAACAGGTCGACAGGGCCAAACAAAGACAAGGAATAAATGAACTCGAATCCCATCATTAGGAAACCGCACAAAAATACAGTGATGATGAAGGCGAGGATCTGATTGTTGGTCAGAGAACTGCAAAACACGCCAATGCTGACGAAGCTGGCACTCAGCAAGAAAAGCCCGATATAAGATCCCCAGATACCACCGCTGTCGAGGTTACCCATGGGCAAACCTAAACGGTAGATGGAGAAATAGTAGACAAAAGTCGGAATCAAAGCCAAAAGGACGAGGGTCACGCCTGCCAAAAACTTGGCCATGATGATTTGCCAATCCGACAAAGGCTTGGTGAGAAGCATCTCGATGGTGCCCGTGCGGTTTTCCTCGGCAAAACTGCGCATCGTCACCGCAGGAACGAGAAACAAGAACACCCAAGGAGCAAGGATAAACAAGCTATCCATGTTGGCATAACCATAGTTCAACAGGTTGAAATCGTTCTGGAACACCCATAGGAACAGCCCCGTGATCAACAAAAACACGACGATGACCATAATCCCCATTAGCGAGGTCAGGAAGTTGCTGATTTCTTTTTTATATAATGCGTACATCTCGTCTTGATTTAACCTGCAAAAATACAAGTTTTTTTCCGATTCCACGAAAACAATCCCCCACTTTCTTGATTTGATAATAAACGCTCATTATTTGAAATCTTTTCTTATATTTGCAAAACATTTTACACCAACCATCCTTCGTTAGTATTTTAAATGATAAAAACCTATGTATCAAATTTTTAAAGACCAACTCGAAAAAACGAAACTGATCATCACCGGGGTAAAGAGGAACCAGCGTCTTGGGCGTGACGCCGGCGTGGAAGAGGGCGTCATCCACAAACTGGAAGACGACTGCAAGCGTTTGGAGGAATTGTCGGCCGAAGTCGATAAAATACAAGAAATGGCCCGCAAGAAGACCTTGGAGGCACACGCAGCCTTAAAAACCTTGAAAGACCGCACCAAGACCGTCAAAAAGGCCATCAAGACCAAATACGACTCTACTTGGTGGACCAAATTTGGCATCCCCGACAAAAGATAATGTAATTCTATCCTTATTTATCCAGCCGCTTCAAATCGAAGCGGCTTTTTTTGTCCTGATCAGCACTTTTTGCTCCCCTTTCAGCGTGGTGGCAAACAAATAAGTCGAATCGCCGTCAGCCAGCTTAAGGGTTTTGCGGAGTTCGGCCACCGACAAAGGGAAGTTGCGTACGGCGATACTGGCTTTTGCCACGTCAGACAGCAAAGTTTGCCCCACCTTTTTGTTGAAAGGTGCCCAGTCTTCCACTTCGAAAATGCGGCCTGGAAAGTTTGCGACGAGGTGGTCTGAAGTGTATAGGTTACTGTTTTTGTGTAGTTTCTCGACACCATAACGCTGAGCCAAAGCCTTGAAGCAGCCTGCTTTCATAAGCGCAGCATTGGGTTCATAGAGGTATTTCCCAATGGTGTCGGCCAGGCATAAGGAGATGGCATCCTCTTCTTCTTTGGTAAACTCAACAGCTTCTTGACCTGTCAACAAATTCACGCAATGGATGTACACGGGGCCCACTGCATCACGCTGCAGCAACAATAGTAATTCCTTGCATTCATTGGCGACGGCCACCACATGTACCTCTTTCACCTTGTGCAACACCATCAGCGCTTGATGCAGGTCGAGCATGGGCGACAGTTTGACCATCACTGTCTTGGCTTTTTCAAGCATTATGTCTTGCAACTGCACCACGTCGGGCGTACAATCGCTGACGGCTACCGTCTTACGGCCATAAAGGTCGCGCCGGGCGGGGTCGATATAAATCAAATCAAGGACCTGGCAATGACCCAAGTGATCTTCGGCACTTTCGTTATGCACCTCGATGTCGGCATTAAGCACGTCGAAGTTATGCCGTGCCAAGTCGCAGAGCTCGGGACGCAGCTCCACATAGTGTCCATGCTTGAAGCCTTTCGACAAATACCAGCTGTCGATGCCCAAGCCTCCCGTCAGGTCGGCAAAGGTGTCGCCGCCGACAAGAGCTGCTTTGTATAATGCCGTCGCTTCAGAAGAACATTGTTCGAGCGAGAGCCGTGGCGGAAACCACAATTCGGCATTGGCAGACCACGATGGCACTTTCTTCTGCAACAACTGACGAGCCTCTATCTGCCGCAAGGCAAAAGCCTTGTCGACACCGGTCGGGGCTTTCCCTAAGGCCAAAAGGCTGACATCTTCGGTGAGATGCGCTTCTATATAGGCTCGTGTGGCTTCGTTCATACCGCAAAAATAAAAAAAGCCATCAGAATACTGATGGCTTTTGGATCACCTCGTTAGGATATTTTAGAATTTCTTCAAATTGACCACTTCCAAATCGGTGAGGAAACGCCATTCACCACGGGGAAGTTTGTATTTGTCGAGGCCGGCAAACATGACGCGGTCGAGCTTGATCACCTCGTAGCCGAGGTGTTCGAAGATGCGGCGCACGATGCGGTTGCGGCCCGAATGCAGCTCGATGCCGATTTCCTTTTTGCTATCGTCGCCTTCCACGTAGGAGATGGCGTCGGCAGCGATAGGACCGTCGTCGAGTTCGATGCCATCTGCGATGCGAAGCATGTCGTTCTTCGTCAAGGCCTTGTCGAGGGTCACTTGATAAAGCTTCGGAATCTCGCTGCTCGGATGGGTGAGCTTCTTGGTCAGGTCGCCGTCGTTGGTGAACAGCAATAGGCCGGTGGTTTGTTTGTCGAGACGACCCACGGGGAAGATACGCTCGGGGCAGGCGTCTTTGACCAGCTCCATGACCGTATCGCGTTCATACGGATCGTCGGCGGTGGTGATATAGCCTTTAGGCTTATTCAGAAGGATATAACGGAGTTTCTCGCGGTTGAGGGTTTGGCCTCCATACACCACTTTATCATTCGTTTTCACCTTATAGCCCATGGTGGTGATGACTTCGTCGTTCACCATCACGCAGCCGGCCTTGATCAGGTCGTCGGCTTCGCGACGCGAGCAGATGCCGCAGTCGGCCAGGTATTTGTTGAGGCGGATTTCGCCAGTGGCTTTCGGGCGGTCGTACATGGGATCCTTTTCGCGGACATAGCCTTTGCGGCCACGGCGTGGAGCTTCTTCATCGTCGAAACGGCGTTCGCGGCGGTCGTCGAAGCGGCGGCGCGGACGGTCGTCGTCGTGGAAACGGCGTTCGCCACGGGGTTTGTCGTCATCGAAACGGCGACGGGGACGGTCGTCATCGTGGAAACGGCGCTCACGCGGTTTGTCATCATCAAAACGGCGACGCGGACGGTCGTCATCATGGAAGCGGCGTTCGCCACGAGGCTTGTCGTCATCGAAGCGGCGGCGGGGACGCTCATCGTTGAAGCGGCGTTCGCCACGGCTCTCGTCATCAAATCTGCGGCGTGAGCGGTCATCGTCATGGAAACGGCGCTCACGCGGTTTGTCATCGTCGAAACGACGGCGCGGACGGTCGTCGCCGAAGCGGCGGTCGCCACGGCTCTCATCGTCGAAGCGGCGGCGTGGGCGGTCGCCAAACTTGCGGTCGCCACGATTGTCATCAAATCGGCGTTCACCTCTCGGCTTATCGCCAAACTTTCTCTCTTCTTTTCCTTCTTCGTCACCGTCACGGTGATAAAACTTGAAGGTTCTGCCCTGTTGGAAATCGTCTGAGAAGTCAACAGGCTTTCTGGTGCGCGGACGCTTACCAGATCTTTCGTTCTCTGTCATTAAAGTATGTATTAGGTGTTTAATTTGGGGCGGCAAAGATACAAAGATTCCTTCACATGGAAAGGAAAAAACGAAAAGTTTGCTTCGTGGCCTTATTCTTTCACCACCTTGTGCAACCGCTGGTCATTCCTTGATCCACTTGCCGGAGGCTTCCTTCTGGTTGCCGTCCCAGATTTCCCAGAGGTACATGCCGGAGGGCCAGCCTTCCGTGCCGATCTCGGTGCTGAAGTCGAAGGGGCGCGCCACCACCATCTTGCCTTGAAGGTCGTAGATGCGGACGACGGCGTTCTCTATCGGCGCCTGGACGGTCATCCTGTTGTTGCCGGGGTTCGGAAAGACGGAGCATAATAATTTCCCGCTTTCTTCCACGCTCTCATAGGTTGGTTCGTTGGTTTCGGCAAGCGTGAAAACAAATTGGTTAATATGCTCACTGCCAAACAAGTCATCGTATCCGAAAAATCGAAGCGCGTGTTGTTGCTCTTCTAGGTACGATTCATAAAAAACAGGCTGAATGTAAAAAACACCATAGTCATCCCACCCCCAAACCTCTTCGTTTTTCTTATAGAATGAGACGGTCAAGGTAGATACCTCTTCGTTCAACTCATACACGGTCTTACTGGTGATGTCCCAATCTCCAGTTTTTTCCGACCAATCCCCTACCTGTCGTTCTGTAACACTACCGTTTTCATCGTAGACATATCTTATGATATCAGTATTAATCCATTCGCCGTCCGTTAGCGTTTGCGTAATTTGCGATTCCTCCTTGCCGTCCGGGGTATAAGCATATCTCGTCATCGTCGTTTTCGTAATCTCTCCTGCAGCATCGAACCTTTCCGTGTATTTTGAAAGCAGTGTGTACGACTCGTCATACTCGTATACGGTACGCATCACGAGAACAAAACCTTGATATGAAGTGTAATAAGACTCGACTTTTGTTTTTCCGTCATTCTCATATTCGTAGAGCCAATGTTGGTGGTATTCGTCTAGATAGCCTTCCCTATAGTCAAGTCTTTCGAGCCTTCCCCCTGCATCATAGGAGTAAAGCCAGTATTCCGGGGCGTTCATCTGGCTCCACAGATGCGATTTCGTTTTTACCTTATAGTTTTCATACGTGTAGTTAAATGACTCGTCATACTCGGGATAGCCGCCCTCGTGACTGGTATATTCCCTCATCAACATGTTGTCATTATAAGAATAAGAACTCCAAAGACCGTGGTCCAGAAACTCATATCGCGTCAGTTTCCCGTCCTCATTATAGGTGAAGGTTGAAAGCATTTCTTTGTCCAGTTGGCCCGTTTCGTCAAAATGCCTTGCAACGACAGTGGTAGGTTGAAGCACCGTGCCCTTGTCGAATTGGGCATAGGCAACGCCTAGGGTCACGATGCAAAGAATTGTGGTTAAATATAGTTTTTTCATGATGCTTGGTTTTTAGATTGTTAAAACTCTCTATTCTCTCACCGCCTTGCGCAGGCCACGGTCATTCCTTGATCCACTTGCCGGAGGCCTCCTTCTGGTTGCCGTCCCAGATTTCCCAGAGGTACATGCCGGAGGGCCAGCCTTCCGTGCCGATCTCGGTGCTGAAGTCGAAGGGACGCGCCAGCACCATCTTGCCTTGGAGGTCGTAGATGCGGACGACGGCGTTCTCTATCGGCGCCTGGACGGTCATCCTGTTGTTGCCGGGGTTCGGGAAGACGGAGCATCTGGTTTGGCTTTTCTCTTCGGTACCGAGATAATTAGGCTCGTCAAAGTATTCGAGGTCCATCACAAATTGGTTGACATGGCTATTGCCGTGATTCACTTCATTATGGTAAAACCTCAAAGTTCGCTGTTGGTTATATAGCGCCGATCCGAAGAGGATGGTTTGTTCGTAGAACTCGCCCCAGACCCACTCTTCGCCACTCTTTCTGAGGAAAGATACCGTGTAGGTCATGTTCTCCTCGGAGAGCTCGAAAATGATCTTTCTGTTGATGTCCCATTCGTTGTTTTCGGCATCCCATGTGCCTTCCTGCTGTTCAACGACGCGATCCCTGTCGTCGTAGACATAAAGCCAGATGCCAGTGTTGGCCCATTCGCCGTCCGTGAGGGTTTGTCTCACCTGGGTCTCCTGCTTCCCACTTGGGGTGTATGTGTAGGTGTCGAGCGTGCTGCTGGTCAACACACCCGAGGCGTTATAGTTTTCGATATGCCTGGTTGTGAGTGAATAGGCGTCGTCATACTGGTATGTGGTCTTCTTTAATTGAAGCCAGCCCTCATCAGGCCAAGAGGTGCAATAGTCTTCGATTTTTGTATGTCCCCCGTTCTCGTATTCATAAAGATAATGCTCGTGGAAATCGAGTTCGTCATCTTCCTTGAGGTCTTTTCGGATCAGTCTTCCGTCGTCACTATAGGAGTATTCCCAAACAAGAGTGGGGTTGACATAGTTAAAGCCATATACCACGGTTTTGATCCTGCCGTTTTCGTAGGTATAAGAGATTTCCTCTTCGATCGCAGGATGCCCATTATCGTGCAGGGTCTTTTCCCAAATGAAGTAATCATTGTTAAACTTATAGTTAGTTGACAGATTGTAGTCGGGAATAGCGAAGGTGTGTGGCTTGCCGTCTTCATAATAGGTGAAGTCAGATTCCAATACAGATAAAACTTCTCCCGAGTTGTTGATCCTCTTGCCGACAATGTGCGTCGGCTGTAAGATTTGTTCGCCGTGGGTTTGTGCATAGCCCACACCGGTGAGCAGCAAACCAATGATGGTTGTGATGATAACTTTTTTCATGATGCTTGGTTTTTAGATTGTTTTGAAGGCAAAGATACTAAACTAATCACTATAACGATAGTCTTGTCAAGCAAAATTATGACAACACCAAAATGCTGTCAAGAAAAACCATGTTCGGATTTGTCCGGAAAATTGAATAACGTTTTGAAATTCAAATTTCTATAGAATCTAACGCAAAACTTAACAAAGTACTTGAAATTGCTTTCTCTGCCCCCAATACTATTCGCAACTTTTTGTGACGCTCGTTGATGGTGCTATAAGCACGTTGCATCAACGCAGAAATATCGGCGTCAGAAAGGCCAAGCAAGTAAAGGCAACAATAGTCCAAATCGCTTTTTGTAAGCACCGGATAAGCCTTTGCGAGGCGTTCAGTGAAATGGTTGTAATGCCAATCCACAGCTTCTCGCAAGGCTACGATTTGCCCTTTGTCCAAAGCATATTCTTTATATATGATACAGTTCACTTGCGACAAAAACTTGCCTTTCTTAACACGCTCCATAATGAGGTGATAAATAGGCTCATCCTTGAATTCGAAAGGGTGGCCCCTTCTCTTTTTTGAACGACTGTTTTCTTCCTGTTGCTTTAAATCTTTCAGCTCGCGTATCTGCTGGTTGCTTCGTTTTAGCCTACCCGACAAAGCAGCCTGCTTGATTTGATGGGCTTGTTGTTCGGACTCCAACAACAACTCGGTTTTCTTATGCAGGGAAACCAAATGCTTATGGCGCTTTTTGTTTACGATATAGAAAACAGCAATGATAACAATTGCAATGAGCAACAAACCAATTACTTTATTGGTTATTCTTTGATTTTCTTTCTCATGCTTTTGGTAAATGGTTTTGTTTCTATTCGTCTCAAAGTCCTTGTACAATTCGGTTAGTAGAGACTTTTCTTCGCTCTGATTCTCTTCGATGGTGGCAAAAGGAACTAGGTAATTTGCATATTCAAGAATATCAGAAAACCTGTCTTGCAACTTGCAGATATCCACCAGCCTCTCAGCCGATTGTTTTTTTGAAGCTATACTTGTCGCTTTTTCGTATACTCCATGAAAATAGGTCCATGCCGAATCAAATTGTTGCTCCTGAAAGAACACATCTCCTATCATTAGGCAACGTGCCAGATACTCTTTTTCGCTTTCAGATTCATTGCATACACTAAACAGCTGATTTAAAACCGTCTTAGCATCCTCTCCACTCCTATAATTCAAATAAGCACGTCGCGCATAAATATCACGGCCCAACAAACAATTGTCATCCTGTAGTTCCTTGGCAGCTGAAAGATTATAGAAGCTAGCACTGTCAAGAACATCCATCATGTCGTATTGGGCACCTATCTCACTTAATATCCTAGCCTTGTACCACGATGGCACCTCCAGCCTTTGGTAGTATTCCAGCGAATGGCGTGCAAAACAGATGGCCTGTTCGTGAAGATACAAATCGGAAAACACCTCCATCAGCCTCGAGAAGGCATACGCCATGAACAGGGCCTTATGCCCCACCAGTTCCTTCTCGCCGAAACGGCCCTCCATGATCTCCAGGGCCTTCAGGTATTCGCGGCAGGCGGGTACGAGGCTGTCGCGCTCGTAGTGGCCCACACCGTCCATGTAGTGGGTGCGGGCGGAGAGGAAAGAGATGTTGTCCTTTGTTTGAGGAGATTGCGTTCCGCATTCGCGGAATGAGGGTCCGCAATGACTCCAAAGAATATGTGGGGAATCGTTTATGATGAGAGAAATACTGTCGAAATAGGCCTCCGACTGCAGCAGCTCGGCTCGGTTGGTCTGCTCGTAATAGTTCTTGTACAGCAACTCCGACAAGAGGAGGTGGGCGTAATGCAGGTCGTATTCCACCGGCACGGCGACGCTGTCGAACCAAGGCAACAACAGCGCCAAAGCGCTGTCGGGCTGCCGCCACATGAGGCTGTCGACGGCGACCAATTTTGGGGACGGCCCTTCGATGCTTCGACTTTGCTCAGCAACCTCGAGCTCAGGGACCTGGGAAGGTCGGGTGCAGGCGGCCAAGAAGCCTAATAGAAGCACTATGAAATTACACCTTGCTTTCATCTTACCAAACATCACTGTTTCACCACCTTCCTAAATACCGTCTTGCCATTTCCCAACTGCACCTTCACTACAAACAAACCCGAAGGCAGTGGGCTCAGGTCGAGATCGTAATGCTGTGCTACGGCACTGGTTTCTTGAACAACGTTGCCCGTCACAGCGATGAGCTGGCAACGAACAGCCGTTTCCGCCAAGTCGACATGCAGGACGTCTCTTGTCGGGTTGGGATACAAACCCATGGCGGCATCATGACGATCGTCAAGACCCGTCAGGTCGTAGCCGACGGTCCAGCTTTCGGGCAGGCTGTTATCGAGGTTCAAGTCGATGAGCTCCAAATAAGGTCCATCCCCGTCGGCCTCCCAAGGCCATGGGGCGCTGTCGTAATAATGCACTTCATCGATGACGTTGCCCCAGGCATCAGCCAGCACAAGGTTCTCCGACTTGTTGGATAGGTTTCTCGTAAACTGCCCGAAAGGAAGGGTGTTATAATAATCTCTGAAAGCCAGCGAGTCGGAACAAAGCACCAAGGCCTCGTGGCCACCAACTTGGGCATGGTCGGGGAAACTAAATGTGACTCCCAATTCGCGGAAATAAACCCCCGTCAAGTCCACTTCCTCGTCGCCGTTATTGGTGATTTCTATGAACTCGAGACGGTCGCCGTCGATGTCCCAATAGTCTTGGGGATGGTAATGGATCTTGGAGATGACCAATGGCGGCATGTCGACGTCGGCACAGCCTTCATACGGGCCTATGTTTTGGTTCAACCAGTTGATGCGCAGCTGTATCCAGTTTTTCATATCACCCATCCACTGGTCGTGTTGCGTCATGTTATGCCAGCGTTGGTTGTCGCGTCCGATGGCTTCGGTGATGAGCGCTTCGATTTCATCCATACGGTTGCACACAAACTCGTAGCTCAACGGCATTCCCGGGGCCGTCTGCTCAAACCAACGCCGTGCCAGATAGCAGCGATAAAGGTCGGTGTTGAACAGGTCCCTCCAAAACTTCGGCCCGTTGTTGTCCTGGTTGTTGAACTGCCACACGTCATAACGGCTGCGACTACCGAATGCATCGTAACCATAGGTGAGGTTGTAATCCCACACGGGCCCGGCCCTGAGTTTGCCGTTTCGATCCTTGTGGAAGAACGTGCTCAACGAATAGACATCCACATTGGAGGAATACTCGGCCACCAGCATGAAGTCGACAAAGGAAGGTATGTCGATGACTGAAGGGATGCCCGTGCTGATGGAGGTGTCGTGGCGGTTGGCCACAGTGGCCAAATTGGTAAAGACACCATGGATGTAGTCGTTTTGCGCCAGAGTAACGTTTTCGGGCTTGGGATAATGGTGGATGAAATCCGTGTAGTAAGGCCACCAACCGTAACCATATTCTTCCATCGACCAGGCGACGGGATCGCCATTAGGCTTATCGGCCTTGGTGATGTAACCACCGCTGACTTCGGGGTAATTGTTGCACGAGTCGTCCATCTTCGCGATGTTAACCCTGTCGTCGTCCACCTTAATCTTCTCCATGAAAACATAAAGCCCTTTGTAGTCACCGTTCACCATCACCTCGCAATATACGCGTCGCACGGCATACTGTCCCAAGCGTTCGAAAAGCTCATACGACAGCACGTCGCGCAAGCCGGTCTGATCGAAGGCCAGTGAGTTGAGAATCCAATCGTTTTCCTTGGGCATGCCCAACAGGCTGACGTTGTTGTTGGTGACATTGTCGGCTTGCAACGTTGTCAGGCCGTATGGCTTCTTGTCGAAAAATTGCTGCGAAGTGCTGCCACGCACCTCAATGCTGATACGACCGTCATAGTTTAGATAAGCAGGATTGTTGATATCGCTCAGATAATTCCGAGAGCCATCCTGATGCCAGATGATCTTCATCGTACCCATCACACGGGGCTCATCGGGAATCGGAACGCCCCCATCGGTCTCGATGACGACAATGGGCAGGTTGCTATCCGTGAGGATCTGCGCTTGGATAATCGCACACAACAACGACAAGAAAACGGTAAAAACTATCTTTTTTACATTCATCATATCACCTCCTTCTTCTACCCCGTCTTCCTTCAACGATCTTGGCAAACTTGTTCTTGGATTTTCGCAAAGTGGAAAACTTAGTCACCGTACCTGCTTGGGGACCTTTCAGGTTCAGGATATGGGAACGCGAAGCTATGAAACCGCCATTGTCGCTGTCGTCGATTTTGCCATATTTGTTCTTTTTGGATGCAAAAACAATCACGTTGTCGAGATACCAACTATTGACATAAGAGCCTTCTCCCGAAAAATATAGGCAAAACTGCGGTGACTTGGTGGACCATTCTTCCATGTCGAAGGTAAGCAGATACTGGCTTTGTGCCACGCTGCCCGTGAGGGTGTCTTCCCAGATGCTCTCCCAGTGTTCACCGTCTTGCGAGATGCCGATGCCGATTTGGGCGTTCAGGGGGCCTTGTGTAGCCTCAAAGCAATGGTTGAATTGGAAATTGATGAAATCGTACTTCTCCAGATCGACGGCAGGTGTCACCAGCCGGGTGGTACCCACGAAGTTGAAATCGGGATACATCTGTAACTCATGCGACTTGCCTCCCGCGTAGGAAGTGTTTGACAAATACCACACTGCCCAATTGTCGCCTTTCACGTCCCAGCCCTCCTCAAGCCAAGGGTTGAAGAAACCCTCACACAACACCACGTCGCCTTGCTGCGCGAAAAGCGACAATGTGAAGGCTATGGCGAATAATGTGAGTAGACGTTTTTTCATCCAACTTCCTGTTTTGCCGACAAAGGTATTAAAAAATGCGCATGAGGGGGTTATTTTCTTATTTTTGCAGAAAAATACACATCATGCCAGCAAAAGAGAAAACCGCCTTTTTCTGCAAGGAATGCGGCAACGAGTCGCCGAAATGGTTCGGGAAATGCCCCGCCTGCGGTGCGTGGAACACCTGCGTGGAAGAAACCGTCGTCACGGGAAAGGACAGCAAGTCTGTGAAGAAAAGCGTTGGGATGGAGTTGGACAAAGGCTTACCCACGCCCATCAAGGAAATCGGCAACGCCAAGGAACAACGCATCATACTGCCCTATGAAGAGCTCAACCGCGTACTTGGTGGTGGCTTGGTGCTTGGCTCCCTGACCCTTGTGGGCGGCGAACCCGGCATCGGCAAGTCGACCTTGCTCTTGCAGACAGCCTTGCAGCTTGCTGGACGCAAAGTGCTTTACATCTCAGGCGAGGAGAGCCAGACCCAAATCAAGATGCGCGCCGAGCGCATCGGCATCCACAACACGGACTGCCTCATCCTCACTGAGACCAACACGCAAGAGATCCTGAA
>DBXU01000013.1:0-334 GCA_002310075.1 Bacteroidales bacterium UBA1204
GGCGACCTTGTGGAAAACGTTCAGTCCATCACCAACATCTCCACCGATGCCTCCAACCTGGAACGCATCAATCGCTGGCAGTCGGCCTTCCGCCTGTTCAACGAACGTCCTGTGTTTGGTTGGGGTCCCGGCACATACCAGTTCGTGTACGCCCCCTACCAGATGTCGAAGGAAAAGACCATCATCAGCACCAACGCCGGCGACGGTGGCAACGCCCACTCCGAATACTTCGGTCCCCTTGCCGAACAAGGCATTGTGGGTTCTATCCTTGTGCTGATCCTAGTCATCGTCACGGTATATCATGGCATGAAGGCCTACAAACGTTGCAAAAACA
>DBXU01000013.1:364-2997 GCA_002310075.1 Bacteroidales bacterium UBA1204
GGACTCCTCAACAACTTTATGGACACCGACAAGTTGGCCGTCCCCGTGTGGAGTCTCGCCGCTTTGATTGCCGCCATCGACGTGTATTATGCCGACAAGGAAACGTTTGACGAGGTGAAAGAATAAAAGCCATCAACAACAAACAAAAAACGCCGTCCAAATCTGGATGGCGTTTTTTGTTTTCACCGAAAACCTAATGCTTACTTGATTTCCACAAGTTCAAGATCGATCTTCAGCGGAGAATAGGCAGGTAAGAGGTCCTCGTCGATGACGAAGTCGCCAAAAGCCAAGGCTGAAGGCGACACCAGCGAGACCTTTGAGCCCTTTGACATGGTCATCACGGCCTCCTCGATGGCGGGCAACATCTCGTTGTTACCAATCTTAAAGGTCACAGGATGTTCATACTCATAACTCGACTCCAGCAACTCGCCTTTCAAATTGCTCATCACGTAATGCACCGTCACCTCATCACCCCATTGGGCAACGGGACCGGTACCTTCCTCTTTCCTAATGATGACAAGGCCCGACTCAGTAGGTTGCTCCGTGATGCCATTGGCCTTGAGATAATCCTCCATGGTCTTTTGCTCAAGCGACATGAGACGCTTTGCCTCTGCCTCTTTTTGGGCTTGCAGCGCCTCCATCTTCTTGTCGTAGGTGGCTTTGTCCATCACGCTGTTCATCTTCAGCAACACGACCAAAGGGGTATAAGGATCGATGTGGCTCTCATAGCCCACGCTATCGAAGGCGAGCTCAGAGGGCAGCACGAAACGCATGGTACCGCCTTCGGGCACCATGCCCAAGGCCTCGTTGAAGCCAGCGCTGATGAACTCCTCACCATACTGCATCTCGACAGGCTCAATGCCGAACGAATGCATGATGGTATCGCCCTTGGGACCACACATGGTGAAGTCGAAATTGACATACTCACCCATTTGTGCCGTCCTGCCTTTGCCGGTTTGCTCAAGAACGATCAAGCCCGATTCCGTCACCGTATTCTTCGCGTCTTCACGAAGCGGTGCCAAAAAGTCAAGCTCAGCCTGTCGCAAACTGTCGAGCAAGACCTTACGCTCGGCTTCAAGGATTTCATAAGGCTTCACGGAGAGCAGCTTCAGCTCGTAATAGATGGGTTTGCCCGCATATTCCTCAGGCACGTCCATCTGCAGCATGGTCATAAACACCGAGTCGGACAAGACCGCCAGTTGGGCTGAGTCGCCCACATGCATCATCAGCAGACCGTCGACGACGTCGCCTTTGAAATCGGCCTCTCTGAGCACAAGTGTCATAGGCTCAGTGCCAGCAGTGGTAAACAGCAGCGTGTCGTTGAAGTACTGCGCCATCTCGAAGGTCACCTCGTCCTTCAGGCGGGGCATGACCTCTTTGTCGTTCTTGTTATAGAACTTCATGTAGGCGCCGTTCTTCATCTGCTTCAAGCCCGGATAGGGGGACTTGCTGCCACAGGCAACGAAGAGCAGGCACGAAACGCCGATGAGGACCGACTTAAGAAGTCTTTTCATCTTATTCAAAGTCAACAAGTTCTACATCAAAGACCAAGTTGGAGAAAGGCACAATCTTATCGCCAGCTTGTCTGTCGCCATAAGCGAGATAGTAAGGGATGTAAAGCACGCCCTTCTCACCTTTCGACATCAACTGGATGCCTTCGTCCCAACCCGGGATAACCTGACCGACACCGATCGGGATGCTGATGGGTTCACCTCTCTCGACGGAGGAGTCAAACACGGTACCGTCAAGCAGCTTGCCAGTATAGTGCACCTTCACCATCTTACCCACTTCGGGCTTCTCGCCATTGCCTTCCTGGGTCATCACATAGATGAGGCCCGACTCGGTAGGCTCGGCCGTAATCTTGTTCTTTGCGAGATATTCAGCCAGTTGCTGGGCAGCGGCAGCCGTCTCTTCAGCATGCTCTTCCTTCATCTTGGCGATTCTCTCATCGGTGGTCTTCTTCACCTTGGCAGCCAGATGCTGGGCATACTCGCTCTCAGGATAGAAGTCGTCCAAACGCACGTTGAAACGCATCACATCGGTCGAGGTAAAGCCTTCAGGCAACGTGGGCTGACCCATCAGTTTCATGAAGGTAGAGTCGATGTTGACAATGAAGGAGGCGGAGTCGCCTTTGTGCATCATGGCCAGACCCTCGAAGAGGTCGCCAGCAAACTGCGATTCCATGAGTTGCATCACATTGTCGGTAACAGGAATGACAACAGCCGTGTCGTTCACAGTGCAGCTGATGCCCACTTCCATCAAATCTTGCGGTTGAGGAAGTTCGCCAGCATTCTGGTTGTAGAACTGATAGTACAATCCGTTCTGAGTCTTTTCATAACCCGGATAAGGGTTCTTCTCGCCACAGGCAGTCATGCCAGCAGCAATCATGGCCACAACAGCCATCATCAAGATACTTTTTTTCATTTTTTAGTGGTATTAGATTTAGTTTATGATTCTTATTGTTTGTCTATAACATCCAGTAATTCAACGTCGAAAACGAGGTTGGAATAAGGAGGGATATTGCCATAAGTTTCAGTGCCATAGGCCAAGGTGTAGGGCAACACAAAACGTGCCTTCTCTCCCACTCTCATCATGCCTACGCCTTCCTCCAGACCTTTCAGCACCTTGCCTTT
>DBXU01000013.1:3036-3242 GCA_002310075.1 Bacteroidales bacterium UBA1204
GAACCGTCGAGATAGGTGGCTACAAACTTGATGCGGGCGGTCTGACCTTCCTTGGGCTGAGCGCCTTCCGTGGTCACCGTCTTGTTGTAGAACAGGCCCGAAGCCGTATAGTCAGTGATGTTGTTAGCCTTCAAATAATCGAAGAAAGCCTTCTCTGATTCGGCTTTCATAGCCTGCATGGCGCGTTCTTTCTCAGCCTGAAGCTC
>DBXU01000013.1:3363-3529 GCA_002310075.1 Bacteroidales bacterium UBA1204
TCCCAACCAGGGATGGTATAGCCTTCTCCCAAAACGAAAGAGAACTTGTCGGGGCTGTCGTAAGTGGAACCCACAGAAGTGCCATCGAGCAACGAAGCCGAGAAATCAAGCTCCACCTTCTCGCCTTTCACGGGGCAACGTCCCGTTCCCTTCTCCAAAGGAATGA
>DBXU01000013.1:3656-4466 GCA_002310075.1 Bacteroidales bacterium UBA1204
CAACAGCTTCACCTCGTAGCGGAAATAATCGTCAGCCTTCAATCCCACAGAGTCAGGATTCTGGTCATAATAATGAATGGCGATGGAATCTGCCTTGATATAGAATGAGGCCGAATCTCCAACATGCATCATGGCATAGGCTTCCTGAAGGTCGCCAGGGAAATACTGCGCTTGCAGTTGGGCGAACACCTCTTTGGCCGACTCCTGCCAGTCAAAATACAAGGAATCGTTCAGATAGCAAGCCATCTGCACTTTGAGGAAGTCCGTCAGCTTGGGCTGTTCGGCCTTGGGATCTTGGTTGTAGAATTTGTAGTACAGGCCATCAGCGGTTTTCTTGTAACCCGGAAAACGCTGGGTACAGGCCGTCATCAATAGCATTGCCGACAGGCAAACCATAGCGAAAAATAAAGATTTTCTCTTCATAACTTATTGTATTTCTGTTATTTTTATCGTATAAACCAAAGTTGCATATTCAGGGATGCGATTGTCATCACCGTGCAGTCCATAAGCGAGATGGTAAGGGATGATGAGTTTGGCCACATCGCCCTTGTGCAGATAGGTCATGGCTTCGTCGAGACCCGACTCCACACCGCCTTCGCCCACCACAAACACCTTGGGACCTTCGTTCTCTGACGAATAAATAAGGTCTCCAGCAATGGAATGCAGTTCATAGTCCAAAGTGACTCGCTGACCTTTCTGTATCTGTTGCTCCGAACCCTGTTTGAGGATCTGGTAGCGTAAACCCGTCCCTGTCTTGGTCATCTCCAAACCATGACGTCGCACATAATTCTCAATATCCTCCTCTTCCTC
>DBXU01000013.1:4479-4836 GCA_002310075.1 Bacteroidales bacterium UBA1204
CCAGCAGGTTTCGACGGCTTCTCATTGCAGGAGAAGGTCAATACCAACAGCAATAGTATCAGATATTTACAGTACCTTTTCATTCCGCCTCATTCAACATTTTTTGGTATTCAGGCAAAACCGATTTCAGCTTTTCCACCGCTTCCTCAAACGAGCACGTCAAGGTGCCACCTGCAGCGTTAGTATGGCCGCCTCCCTTAAAGTGTTTGTTGGCCAGTTCGTGTACCGAGAAAGAGCCCTTCGACCTGAAGGAGAACCTGATCTGGTCTTGACGTTCGGTGATAAGCACCGACATCTTGATTTTCTGCATCGAAAGCGGATAATTCACCACGCCCTCGGTATCGCCTGCTTGATAGT
>DBXU01000087.1:0-395 GCA_002310075.1 Bacteroidales bacterium UBA1204
CGGAGTTCTTCAACAAAATTCTTCATTAAATGCTTTGGTTATTGTGGACTCAAAAAAGGTGTTTTGCTTTATTATTGATTGTAATGTCTCAACCTGCAACGCATATTCTCAACAACATTGCCGCCAAAGAGCCATGAGTCGGCGAAGTGGAGGTTGCCGTAAGGGAAGATGTCGGCATAAACCTCATAATAATACTTCGACACAAAGGTGGAGTCGAAATCTGAACAAACCATAAAGTGATCGACTAGTTGTCCCCCTGTGTAAGGAGCAATGTAGACGATGCTGTCGCGAGATGTGTTATATTTTGCAACACCGAGATGCAGAGACTGGTCAACCATTTCGGTGCCTTCCGTCCAAGTCAGCGGGTTGATACCCACCACGGTGTTTTTCATCAA
>DBXU01000087.1:440-1354 GCA_002310075.1 Bacteroidales bacterium UBA1204
GGTTTCAAGGCTTCGGGGTATTGGGCCAACTCTTGGTCGGTGATTTGGAAGCCGATGCAATAGGCTGCCACCATTTGCTGACGCTGTTTCTTGGTCATGCCGTTTTTCAGTAGTTCGATGAGCATCTGCGAGCCTTGGCTGTGGCCTACCAGGAAGAAAGGACGACCGTGGTTGTAGTGGGCCATATAATACTGGAAAGCGTCTTTAATGTCAGCAATAGGCGTTTGGGCAATCCGTTCCAGAATATCTTCCGATTGCCTATAGGCATCGAAGATCATCTGACGGTAATAGGGCGCGTAAAAGTTGTATTCGTAGTAGAGCAGCTTATTGAATTTTTGGTTGCTGTTGGCTTCTTCTCTCACTTCGGGCAGGGTGATGTCGGTATACCATGACGAGTCATTCTCCGCATAGGAGATGGTGGCAACAGTCGGATAAACATAGAAGACATCGGCCTCATGGTTTTCGTCTCCAATGCTGTACCAATAGTTGGTATCTGCATAGTTGATATGAGTAATGGTGTCTTTCTCTTTAGAACAAGAAACGAACACAAAGGCCAAAACAGCCAAAATGATGGTGATAAATGATTGTTTTCTCATGGGTTTAACGGTTTTGAGGCCACAAAGGTAGTAAAAATCAGTTTTTTTGTCGCAGACTCAATAAAATTTCGCAAATTTGCAGCCACAATGATTAAAAGACACAATAATCAACAAATCAACAAATATGAAAAGAGACGAAAAAATCTTTGATCTGATTCGCCAAGAAAAAGAGCGTCAGATGCACGGAATTGAACTCATTGCTTCTGAAAACTTTGTCAGCGAGCAAGTTCTGGAGGCCATGGGTTCTGTCATGACCAACAAATACGCCGAGGGTTATCCTGGCAAGCGTTACTACGGCGGCTGCCAAATCGTCGACCA
>DBXU01000087.1:1412-1627 GCA_002310075.1 Bacteroidales bacterium UBA1204
CAAGCCAACATGGCTGTGATGCAAGCTTTGCTTGAACCCGGCGACACCTTCATGGGTCTCGACCTCTCGCATGGTGGTCACCTCTCACATGGCAGCCCGGTCAACGCTTCGGGTATGCTCTACAAGCCCGTCGCCTACCACGTGGCCAAGGAAACGGGACGTGTCGACTACGACGAGATGGAGAAGATCGCCCTCGAGTGCAAGCCGAAACTCAT
>DBXU01000087.1:1636-1764 GCA_002310075.1 Bacteroidales bacterium UBA1204
GCCTACAGCCGTGACTGGGATTACAAACGCATGCGCGCCATCGCCGACAAGGTGGGCGCCGTCCTCATGGCCGATGTCAGCCACCCCGCTGGCCTCATCGCTAAGGGCCTGCTGAACGACCCGCTGGA
>DBXU01000087.1:1812-2030 GCA_002310075.1 Bacteroidales bacterium UBA1204
CGTCATGACTTCGAAGACCCGCGCGGTCGTAAGACCCCGAAGGGTGAAACGAAGATGATGTCAGCCTTGATCAACAGCGCCGTGTTCCCGGGCATCCAAGGTGGCCCTCTGGAGCACGTCATCGCCTCCAAGGCCGTTGCTTTCGGCGAAGCCCTCAGCGACGAGTACATGGAGTACATCCAACAGGTGAGGAAGAACGCCGCCTTCATGGCCAGAGC
>DBXU01000087.1:2148-7670 GCA_002310075.1 Bacteroidales bacterium UBA1204
TGCCCTTCGACACCCGCTCGCCTTTCTTGACCTCTGGTCTGCGCGTCGGTACGCCAGCCATTACCACCCGTGGTCTGAAGCAAGACAAGATGGCCGTTATCGTGGACTTGATCGATGACGTCATCAGCGACATTAATCCTGAGACCAAGACCGCTTCGGAGGCCAAGATCAATGCTGTCCGCGCTGAGGTCAACAAGATGATGAAGGATTACCCGCTCTTTGCTTGGTAATAATTTCTTATCAGCGACAAGAAAAACGCCTGGTTCTTTGAATCGGGCGTTTTTTATGTATGTTTGCGAGCAATTAACTCGTTCCTGGTCTTGGCGATGCTGGCGACCTCGCTTATGGCGATAAGATCTGATTAAAGTGCGGTGATGATTTCCTCAAAACTTCGCTCGTCTTCCAAGCCCTTCATCTTTTCTTGCTTGATGCGCGACTTGCGGCGGGCATAGCTGTTTGTTTGCAGGTTCATCAGGATGGAGATGACTTGGTTGCTGAAGCCTTGCTTGGTGAGACAACAAATCTGCAAGTCGCTCTTGGTGAGGGTGGGGTACTTCTCCATGAGCCGTTGGGTGAAGTCGCCGTAGACTTTGTCGATGAGCGTCACGAAGTCGTCCCATTCGGTTTCTTTCAGGTCGAAATCAAGGGTGGATGCGGTGATTTGCTCGGTGAGGGCGAGTGCGGTCACATACACCTTGTTTTTCTTGAGTTCCAACTCCAACTGGTTTTTCATCTCCTCGGCTTTCAGTTTGGCACTCAGCGTTTTCTGCCGCAAAAGAAGCAGCACCATGACCAAGGCCACCAATAAACCACCTAAGATGAGGTAGAGATACAGGCTCTTCAGCTTCTGTTGGGCTTGCAGGGCGTCTTTTTGCATCTGTAGGTCGTACTCCGCTTTGATGCGTTGCACCTGTTCGTTCCGGTGTTCATGGTCGGCTTGCATCATGTTTTCGTTGAAAAGTTCCTGGCATTCCAGGGCTTGCTGATAATCGCCTATCATCTGATAGAGATAAGAAAGGCTCTGGTAGGCCGACATACGGATACCAGCCATCTTATTATGGGTAGCATCGGTGAGGTGTGCAATGGCGAGGCTATCCTGCTCCAGGTAGTAGTAGGCAAGACCCAGGGTCAGTTGGCTGTCGTCTTCTGCGCCTCCGGCTTGGGCTTGTTTGACGCGCTCGATCACTTGGTCATATTCTTCTTTTACCAACAGTACATCACGGCTTGATTCGAGCAGGATGTCGTTTTCCATCGTTTTATCATGCAAGGCTTTAGCTATTTCAAGAGCTTCGTTGTAATATTGTTCAGCCACATCGATGTTCCCCAATGAGGCTGCCGCCCGACCGCAGTTTCGCAGAGCTGTCATGAGCAATACCGAATCATTGATTTCCCGAGATAATCCTATGGCTTCAGTATGTAGTTTTATGGCCTCGTTAAACAAGCCATGTTTCCAACATCTGTTGCCAAGAAGGTCGTCAATTTGGCCTTTGAGTTGTTTTACTTCAGGTTGGTCTATGTCGCAGTGGTTGATGGCGAACAAGGCTTTGCTGAATGACTCGGCCGCTGCTTCCGATTGTTTGGCAGAGAGCAGCTCTTTGCCTTCCCGAAGGTGCTTTTCAGCTTCTTTGAGCCAACGCGCTTCGTGGTGGCAGGCTGTAAGGCCTGCCACCAAAAGAAACATCCATATCAAATCTCGTATTTTCATCACTTTACAAACTTCCTCGTTTGATCGCCCACGCTGAGGAAATACATTCCTTTAGGCAGGTTGGAAATGTCAATCTGCTGGGTTTCAGCGGTGAGGTTGCCTTGCAGCAGGGTTTGTCCCATGAGGTTGGTAATGCGGTATTCGGTGGAGCGCTGTAGAGATGTAGTATTTTGCGCCTCTATGAACAGGATGTCATTAGCAGGATTAGGATAGACGGTGAAAGTCCTTGGGTTTGTTGAAGGGACATCCTCTTCAACGCCATGGATATCCGAGTATATGGCATCGCAATCTTCGTCGCCGTTGTGGTAGAGCAAGGCGTCGCCGACCCAATAGCATCGCAAGCCTTCCACATCGTAGCCTTTGCCTTGATTCATCAGCTTTTCAGGGAAGAAGCTAGTCATATGGCCATATCCTACAACGATGTCACCATTGAAGATGTTGTGGATGTCACTGATGTGTAGTACCTTGCGTGTTATTCCTTCGTATTCAAAAACTCCGACACTATCCACATGTACGGTAATACTTTCCATGCCGACTTTGATTTCCCATTCATCTCCTGTTTCGGCATTGTAATCATATAATGTGGTGAATTCCTGTAAGGTTTTGTTCCACCAAAACACCTTGCCGTTTTCCTCAAGGATATATTCGTGTGTCACTTCGGTGTGAGCTTCCTTGTCGTAATGTGTATTGCTGCGCACGATGATTTTCGGTCGTTCGTTACCAATGGTGGTGTCGGCCGTATATTCTAAATGCTGGTAGGTAACATTACCATTATCCCATAGGATTTCATAATACCATTCCGATAGTTTCGAGAATTCTATTTCTTTAACCACATAATGATAACTTATATCAAATTGGTTGACATGGGCATTATTATAGGGTGCAATTGCATTTTGCCAAATCTTTAATTCTGATTCATAAAATATGGTTTGTCCTGAAAAAGAGTCCCAAGTCCATTCGTCGTCAACTTTCTTTTTGAAAGACACGGTGAGCTTTTGTTCGTCATCATCGAAGTCATAAATGATTTTTTTGGTGATATTCCAATCTTCTTCATCAGCCAACCAAGAGCCAGTTTGGTGTTCGATGACCCGGTTGTTGTAATCATAAACATATTGTTCTATACTCGTGTTGACCCAATCACCCTCGGTGAAGGTTTGGGTGACAATATTGTTCGTCTTGTTGTTTGGGGCATATGAATAGGTTTTTAATGTATGGGAAACAGTATCACCATCAAAATTATATTGTAAAATTTGGGAAGTAAGAATCTTTTGCTGTTCATCATAATGATTGATTGTTCGTGAGGTCCGTGAGGTTGAGCTTATGTGGCCAAAGTAACAAGTCTCTATACGTGTTTTGTAGTTGTTTTCATATCCAAAGGTATAGATGTAATTATTATAGAAAAAGCCCTCTTCCCAACGCGTTTTGTCTCTTCGCGTCAGTCTGTGGTTGTCATCATAGGTGTAGTCATTATAGATTCTTGTCTCATCAATTGAAAAGCTATAATCTTCAGAATGCAGAATTTGATCGAAACTGTTGTATTGGTAGGAATGCGTTTCGTATTGTTCAGGATGTGCGCTTTCGTTACAAGAATAGATGTAAGAAGCCAAGAGAGGGTATTGGTAGAAACTAAAGTTGCTATAATAGTTGTTGAGGAGAAATCTTGTCATCTGTCCGTTTTGGTTATAAATGAAATCAGAAAGATATTCATGGGTGACCTGTCCAGAATTGTTGAAAACACGCCCGGTGATATGGTCAGGATAAGCGATGGAATCGTCGATAATGGCGATACCATCGAAACAGGCAATAAGGGAAGTGTTGTGGTTTAAAGTAAAGGTGTATTCCGGTTCAAAAGAAACTATCGCTTGTCCTCTTTTCCAATAACCGAATATGTGCCCAGGATTTGGAATGGCACGAACTGTGGCGGTAAGATGGTCGCAGTCTTCAGGTGTTGAAACAATTTCTGCTAAGCCAAAATCAGGGTTATTGACTTCGACTGTCAACGAAGGAGCGCCAAAGAATACCCCCTGCATGTTGGTAAATTGGTTCCAGTGTGGACTTGTTTGAAACTGGTCGATGGCAAGGCAATTGACATAGACAGGTATGTCGGAAGGAACATTTTCGAAAACACCGTGGTCTTCATAATAAGGATCGTTTTGGATGGGGGCGCTATAGGGTAGAGTAGGAGTGTTGCAATGAATGGCTTCCAGACCTGTGCAATTCATGAAAGCTTCATGGCTTATGGACGAAACGGAGGAACCTATGGTTAAGGAGTGAAGACTTGAACAATTGAGAAATGCTCCCCATCCGATAGAAGTACATTGGTTTGGGATGACAAGGTCACCCGAAAGGCTTGTGCATCCACTAAAAGTATACGATGGTATCGAACTCATGTTTTCCGGGAGAACCACGCTGCTAAGACTTGAACAGCCAGAAAAACAGCCATCACCTAAATTCTGTAAAGATGAAGGAATCACTAATTCTCCACTTAAACTGGAACAGCCATTAAAAGCGGCCTCTCCGATGGATTCCAATGTGTTTGGCAAAAAGAAAGAATCAAGGCTTTCGCAATTGAAAAAAGCAAGTCGTTCAATGGAAGTCAACGAATCTGGAAGTGTGACCGAGGTCAAAGATAGGCAATTCAAGAAAGATGCTTCATTAATTGTGTTAATTCTATTTGGTAGCACGACAGATTCCAATGCGGAGTCTTCAAAAAAGACATGTGAACCCATAAAGATTACCGAATTGGGAATTTCAACAGAAGTCAGTTCTGTACATTGATAAAAAGTTGACCCCAAAACGGAAACCACAGTATAGGTATTTCCTTCATGTTCAACATGCTCTGGAATAATAAGGTCACCTGAAGGTTTTTCGTAACCATTCCAAATGGGATAACCAGGTGCGGTTAAAATGACTTCAAAACTAATGGGATTGCTAATTTGATAGTATAATGTTTGCCCAGTCTCGCACACAGCTGAGAAATCGTAGGTTTGGGCAAAAGCACTCGTTGCGAGCACCATCATTGTAAGAAATGCGAATAACTTTTTCATGGCATTATGTTTTTTATTGTTATTGTTTCGTTTTTTAAACATGCATTGCAAAACTATAGCATTTCTCCAAACGAAAAACAATTTGTCAAGCCCTTTTGGGGCCATGTCTATCATATCGCAAAGATACAAAAAATTAAACGGTTGGATTTCAAATTGTTGTTAAATCGAAATCCAACCGTTGTCTATGGGGTTGTCTATCATAGGGACGTATTCAATGCGTCCCTACAAGCCGAAAAACATTATTCTTTCGGCTTCAATTCGTCGAAAATCATGTTGCGCAGGTTGTCGATCGGGACTCGCTTCTGTTGCATGGTGTCGCGGTCGCGCACTGTGACGGTGTTGTCGACCAAGGTGTCGTTATCCACCGTGACACACATCGGCGTGCCGATGGCATCCTGACGGCGATAGCGCTTTCCGATGGAGTCTTTCTCCTCGTATTGGCACATGAAGTCAGCCTTCAGTGAGTCAATGATCTCGCGGGCCTTCTCCGGCAGACCGTCTTTCTTGACCAAGGGCAGCACTGCCACCTTGTAAGGTGCAAGGATGGCCGGCAGCTTCAGCACCACGCGCTCCGAGCCGTCTTCCAGCTTCTCCTCGGTGAAGGCGTTGCTGAACATGGCGAGGAACATGCGGTCGAGGCCGATGGAGGTCTCAATGACGTAAGGCGTATAGCTCTCGTTGGTGTCGGGATCGAAATATTGGAGCTTCTTGCCAGAGTATTTGGCATGGGCCGATAGGTCGAAATCTGTGCGGCTGTGGATGCCTTCCAG
>DBXU01000125.1:0-6661 GCA_002310075.1 Bacteroidales bacterium UBA1204
ATAGGATAGGGTTTATATGGTTAGGCCGTCGGTGACTGCCATTTTTCAATTTCTTCTTCGACCATGGTGATGGCCTTGTTTTCATTGGCCACAGCCAAATCGTTGTTTTGTGTGTAGGTTTGAACCAACTCAGTTATGTTTTTTTGCTTTTCATCAGAAAGCAGCGGTAAATCGACATCGCCAAGGAATTCTTCGCCCAAGGTGACGATAACGGAGCCGTAAGGCAGAATTGCAAGAGAGTCTTTTCCTTGTTTGGTGCAGAAATAGGCGAAGACATATTCAGGCGTAATCTTGTTTTCGTCCACTATCAGGCGCATAGCGTGTTCGGAAACAGCAGAGCCTTTGAGGTCATCACCTACGATGATGGTGTTGCCGACAGTGCCAGAGCGGGATATTAGAATGGTTCCTTTGGGAACCAGCAGGTCGTTTAGATTAGGTGTTTTGCGGCTGATTTTCTTACAGAATCTTTTGGGGTTAGCCAGCATTATATCTGATGATGAAAGGAAGAAAATACCGTCATTGTCCACATAGTAGCGTTTTCCGCGATTGCCTGTAAAGATAGCTTTGGCGATGCTGCTGATTTTTATGGTGTTCAAGTTTTGTTTCTCTATGCCGATGCTCTTATGGCCAATCTGGTATTGGGAATCTATACGCCTGAACTTGCCAGCAATGCTTTTGATGGAAATCAATTCTTTGCGATATGCGGCATAGTCAGTAGATGAAATGCCAATTTCATCCTCGAAGATTGACACAGCTTCTTTTAATACATCAGCAGCTTGTTTGCGCAGCAAAGCTGCTTGTTGAATTAAGTTGTTGACTTCTTCTTGGAAGGAAGTGGGGAAGGAAGGTATCGGGAGATTGCCGACGAAATCGGGCTCAATGTGTTGGATTACTGCACCAAAGGAGCCTTGGGTCAACAAACTGTGACCATATTTCGATGCTAAATAAGCAAATAGCAATCCTTTTTTGAATTTAGTATTAGGGCAAACACGGATAACATGCTCTGACGATAACTTTTCAGTATAGCGTTTATCTACATAAGCACAATTGCCGATAGTTCCTGACCTTGATACCAAGGTCCAGCCTTCTACGAGTTTCATTTCATCAATGCCAGGAGTATATTTCTTTGATACAAGTTTCACGTTTTCTATATCAGCTTGAAGTATATCTGAGCTGCTAAGGAAAGGAATACCTTTTTCTTTTTTTGTAACATAGATGCGCTTTGCTCTATTACCATAGAAGATATTCATGCTTGCAGAGCCGATTGAAGAAATGCCATAAGGGGATTGGACAATAAGCTGATTCACTAATTGACCTTCGCTTAAATGGAAACTGGGGTCAATTCGCATCTTATTGTCTTTAAAGCATTTATTATTTATCAGTCCTGTTTTCATTTTTTACTCTTCGTTTGGCTTTGTTGGTTGCCATTTTTCAATTTCTTCTTCGACCATGGTGATGGCCAATGTCTCTTTCAGTTTTGATAATTCGAGACACTCGACATAAGATTGGATTAATCCATCTAGGTGTTTCGTTTTTTCGTCGTCTAAAACAGGGATTGGCACTTTTTCAAGATGGTGTGACTCAACCGAAGGAATCACAGAGCCATAGGTGAACAAAGTGATAAGTTCGTGGCCGATTTTGGAGGACAGAAATGCGTAGAGATAACCATTCAAAACATTTTCTTTAGGAACAACACGCATCACATGTTGCGACACAACGCATTTTGCTATTTGGTTGTCAACATAAACGGTGTTGCCGATAGTGCCCCCACAAGTTACGAGAATCCAACCTTTTTGCACTTGCAGTTCTGGCATCTTCATCACTTGCTTGTAAGACAATTTCTTGTCGCTCTTAGGGATGGCCATCATAATATCAGCGCCGCCAAGGAAGGTAACACCACGAGACAAGTATTCTCTTTTGAAAATACCTGGACGAAAGATTCTCTCGGAACATTCTTTCAACGTCTTATATGAGTAATTCTCAATTACATAATCATAAATGGATCGATTAGCACTTGTGTAATAAGAGCCTTCCAAACGTGTGGTGTGCGATTTTATGATATTCTTGACGGCAACTTTGTTTTCTTTAGGTTTGGCCGCTATAGAGAACTCTTTATCGATGATAGTATGAGCTTTTTCCAAAGCATCAGCGGCTTGTTCACGGAGTTTGGCGGATTGCTGGATGAGGTTGTCGACTTCTTGCTGGAAGGGGACGGGGAAGTTGGGGATGAGAGTCTTCCTTATTCCAGGAGACTCAATGTATCTAACAACAGAGCCTGATGCGTTTTTGTTTAGTTGGGCATATCCGTATTTGGATGTGAGTACAGCATAAATAAAGCCTGGGAAAGCATCTGGATTAGCACGGACACGACAAACATTGTTTGCAAAGCATGTACCATCTTGATAAGAAGAAACGAGCTTTGTGTTACCAATGGTTCCAAAGCCTGTAACAAGAATGTCACCCTTCTTTACAAGAAGATTTAATGACTCGGCTTGACCTTTGAAAACAAAAACTTCACTTTTCTCAATTGAACTTGGCACATCAGAGCTTTGGAAATACTGAACGGATCTTGGCGTTTTTTTGCAGAATTGTCTTTTGAAAACGGGAGGATTGAAAACATAGGCGTATTCTTCTAATGACTTTGTTTTGCCTTTAGCTTGCTCCAGTACCATACTCAAATATGAATTTGAGTTTAGATAGTACTTCCCTTCAAACCTTTGATTGTTTGAATGAATGTAGGTGCTTTTGATGAGGCCAGTTTTCATTTCTGCTCCTCCCTGAACTTTCTGTATGCAGCAGACACTTTTGGCAGGTCGTCGGCGAGGTGCTTGATTTGCTCGTTTCGGGTGCGCAGCACTGGACGACCATTCTCATCCCAAGAAATCCATTTCTTCACATTGGGGAAGAGCAGCTCGGCACCGTCGTCGTCCTTCTCGTAGATGGGCACGCCACGGCGGTCTTTGCCGACCTGCTCGACGATGGCCATGAAGACATCGTAGTTCTCGTTGTCGATGGGCACAAGCATCTCCTCGGCTGTCTTCTTCTGCAAGAAGAGTAGCGAGGCCTGAACGCCTACTTGGGGTAGGAAGGTCTCGACAGGGAGGTCGACGGAAGCGAGCAGACGGAAATGGTTGAGAATCCAAAGACGGACATTTTCGGTGTTGGGATTGCCGAGGATGCCATCAGGCAGCACGATGGCCATCTTGCCGCCAGGCTTCAGGAACTTGTAGCAGGCTTCGATGAAAAGCACCTCGGGGGCTTTGTAGCCCATGCGCCCAAGCTCGTATTGGTCAACTATGCTTTGCTCCACTTCAATCTTGGTGCCGAACGGGGGATTCGTGAAGACCATATCGAACTTACCTTGGGCGTTGTTGTCGGCGGTATGGAAGGGGAAGTCGTGATCGGCACTGGCGGCGATGCTCTGCTTCACTTTGGGTGCGATGAACGGCACATCGGGTAGCTGGCCGTTGGGATATTCGAGCGAGTTGATGTTGAAGATATTGGCATGGCCATCGCCCGCCATGACCATATTCATACGGGCGGCTTTGCGAAGGTCGGGGTCGAAATCGAAGCCGAAGATCATGCGCTCGGCGTATTCCTTCACGCGGTCGTTGACTTCGGGCGTGTTGTATTTCTCTTCCAGCCATACATCGCTCAGCTCGGGATACATAGACTGTGCAATCTTGTGGCGCACATGGTCGAGCACCATGACGAGGAAGCCTCCGCTGCCGCAAGCCGGGTCGAGGACGCGGGTGTTTTCGTCCGGGTCGAGCATGGACACCATGCATTTGATGATGTTGCGAGGGGTAAAGAACTGCCCGGCTTCCTGCTTCAGTGTGTTGGACACGATGGTCTCATAGGCTGTGCCTTTGACATCGACGGTAGCATCCAAGAAGGAGTATTTGGCGATTTCGGAAGCGACATAGGCCAAGCCTCGGTTGGAGAGGCTGATCATCTCGTTGCCATCAAAGACATCGGAATAGATGCTGTCGGTTTTCAGGTCTTCAAAGATGCCTTTGATGCGGTTGGCCACAGCCACTTGGCCTTCGGGGGTGTTCAGCTCTTTCACGCCTACCCAAAAACGGCGGCGGTAGCTGGTGCCAGTGTTGGCGAAGCGTTGCTTCTCGTCGTAGAGCTTGCAGAAGATGAGATTGAGCAACTCCCAGAAAGCAGTTTTCTTCTTGCCTTCGTTGCCATAGATGTAATCGTGGCAACGCTTAAAAGTCTTGATGAGGGACTCGTTGGCGGGTTTGCGCGGCGCGGCTTTCTCGCCAGCCTCAACGAGGTCCTGAAGGGTTTGACCCATTGCAGGAAAATCGGAGAGGGACTCCAGCTCAACCTGTCCCCAATCGTCCTCGACACGATGAAGGAACTGGAGGTCGTCGCCATTGGTCCAGCAGCCGAACTCACACTCAGTGAAGGTGAGGACGGGTTCGAGGGTGGCGATGGCACCAGCTTTGCGGTCATCGGCCTTTACCTTGGCATCTTTGGCGACGATGATGGCGCGGATGAGGTTGTCCTCATCGTGCGCCATGCCGTGGTTGAACACGGCGAGGTCGAGTTTGGCTTTGCGCTTGGCACCGTCTTCGTTTTCATACTTGACGGTAAACTCACGCTCGATGTCTTCGGCGGGGAAGCCGTATTCGAGGGTGAGCATGTCGATCATCGACTGTAGGGCGAGTTCCTTATCGGTCACTTTGAGTATGCGACCAGTGAGGGAGCATACGAGTTGGCCGTCTTCAAGGACGACTTCATTGGCAGGAAGAGGTTCGTTCATTTGTTCTCGTATAAGTTTGCAAAAATACTTATTATCATTCGTTGACAGGGCGAGATGGATTTGTCCATCTTGTCCAAGTTTTATCATTTTTAGCACCTAATTATAAAATAGGTGCTAACAAATGGCAAAAATAGGGAAAAATGGAAGCGAGATGACAGGATTGAGCGAAAAAGTTGAGGAATGAGGAAATGAGGACGTGAGGAAGTCAAAAGGTGGAATTTTATGGATTTTGACCGTTGACAAATGGAAAAGTTTTACTTTTGCGGTTGGTATAGACATAAAAAGGGCTTTACGCTCTCGTTCCTCTGCAAACGAAATCTGGAAAATTTCAACTAACTTCAAGAAGGGACAGAACGATAAAGCTCGCGTCCATAGGCGCGGGCTAATTGTGCTTTCTTGAAGGGGTTTTCCAGAGCCTGTTTGTGGAATGTGCGATGACGCTTGCGCCTTTTATTGTCACTATAAACAAGGCGATGGATAAAGACACACTGATTACACGCTTGCAGGAGCTGAAGGACGAGCTTGCCCGCATCGACAAGAAGCTGATGGACCTGGACGACCTTTTGGTTGACGGGGTGACTGACGAGGCGGTGAAAGCGTATGCGGAAGGCATACAGGCCGTGCTCGACGAGCGGGAACCTGTGCTGAACGAGGTGCGGCAGCTGATATTGATGTCGTATCAGGAGGATTTGGATGGGGATGGTGTGGTGAATTAATCCCCCGCCGCTTTGCGGCACCCCCTTTCAAGGGGGACGGGACGGGTCATATACGACGAAGAGCAGGGGTTGACACCGCCTGCCTTGCATCTGTCGCCCCTACGGGGCTTTTTTTGTGGGTGGATTTTCGTTGATTATCATTAGCATTGGTTTTTTCCGTAGTTTTGCCAAGAAATTCATCAGTCACAACTGATGAATTTCAATAGGGTTCTTTCGCAAATAAGAAAAGGCTATGATTAAGGATGGAAAAAGCATCAAGGTAATTCTCAGAAGACCGCTTGAATACTACTATCAGGAAGGGATGATTTCATACAGGGCTTTGAATGTGTGTAAAGCATTCGGTATCGTCACCGTAGGAGATCTTATTCGGTACCATCACGAAGGGAACTTGCTGAAACTACGGAATTGTGGCCCATACACCATTCAGGAGTTTGAAAATGTCATTGGCCTGGTCAATTACAAATATGCTGTCCAGCTGTTGGAGAAGTTGGATAGTTACCAAGACTTGCCGGAAAAGCTTAAAGAGATCATTGTAGAGCATTACAAAAGGCCTCTGATTGACTTCTCACTGGATTGCATAAAACTGTTCTACGACACCTTTGGCGATTCCAAGGCTTTTTATACTTTCTTCTTCTGCAACCAGAAAGACTTGTGTGAAAGGTTCAATGGCCTAAAAAGCCGTGAGCTGAAACATTATTGTTATCAGCTGCTTTCAGATATTCATTCCTCGTTTAGGAAAGAAGGGCTGGATGACACCTATACCTACGAGTTGGTCGTCATGGCACGGGCAATCATCTGGTTCTGCGACGAAACGTTTGCAGCAGAACTACAAGTAAAAGACCCGACATTGGCGATGAGAAGGCGAGCCCTCGTGACCGACTTTGAAAACAGAGCCGAACAGCATCTTGGTAGATATGACTTGAAAGAAGTAAGGCAGAAGCTGATACCTACGTACTTGAATGCTTTGGGGTTGTTTCAGCATACAGATCGAGAGATAGATGATTTATGGTACAAGTTGTCGTGTTGGAGATACTCACACAGGGTTTTGACGCTCCTGATAGCGGAACTGAAAGAGACCTTGTTTTGGTACGAAGGCATTAGCGGTGACGAGCTGGGCAAGTCCATTGTTGCCAACAACTATCGTTATCTGACGGAAGAGCAGACCTGC
>DBXU01000125.1:6734-6880 GCA_002310075.1 Bacteroidales bacterium UBA1204
AAGTTTGAATGGACCTTTGCCAAGGCGACGGGCATTTATGATGGAAAACCAAAGACCCTTGAGGAGATTGGAAAGGAGATGGGGTATTCAAAGCCGACCGTCAGGAGCTATTATGTTAGAGCACCAAGGTATTTGTTCAGAGATAA
>DBXU01000125.1:6923-7721 GCA_002310075.1 Bacteroidales bacterium UBA1204
GAATTATATAAGAGCGTCGTCGAGAATGAAAAGGTGAACATACCCTTTGAATCGTTTGCCAAGATATGTACCGATGGGTTCGGGCTGAAATTGGCGAAAGTGAACGATAAGCATTTCTTTGTGAACGACCAACTGCATGTAAGCGTAATCTATAAGGCTTGCAGCACAATCAATGCGATTAATAATCGGATAAAAGGCGAAACCTGTAGCATCCCGCTTGGTAATGTGTTGGACGATGCTCCTGTTGAACTAAGGGGTGTTCACATGAAAGCCTTGCCGGTCATCATCAGCAAGGCCTACGGGCTTGCCGTTGACGAAGACAAGAACATCATTTTTCAGCCCCAAGGGATTGATGTGATTTATGAAGCAACCGAAATACTGCGCAAGAAAGGCAAGCCGATGGGGATAGAGGAGCTGTATAAGGCGTTTATCAAGAGGCGACCCGAGGCCAAGGACATGAGCATGGATTATTTCAAGGGAAAGATTTCGCGTGCGGAAACCATCAAGCCCATCGGAAAGTCAATGAGATACGCCTTGACTGAATGGGAGCATGTGTATCGAGGCACCATCAGACAATTGGTGGCCGATGTTTTGAAAGAGGCCAAGACACCACTGCACATTGACAAAATCATGAAGAAGGTGCTGAAGGTGTATCCGAATACCAATAAACGAAGCGTCAATTGGAGCCTCAAACAGGATGAAGCGAGATTTGTCTTGTTTGGCGAAGGGGTTTATGGGCTGGTGGACAAGCAGTATAGTAAGAAGTTTGAGGCGATGAGAGGAAAGCGAGAGAAATGA
>DBXU01000125.1:7759-13313 GCA_002310075.1 Bacteroidales bacterium UBA1204
TTTCCCCACGAAAATGAGTTGAGGAAAATGAGGAAGTTGAGGAAAATGGGGAAAGGCAGACGAAAAAAAGCCCCGGACATCGAAGATGCTCGGGGCTTTTTGTTTACTGGAATGCGCTGGATGGAAACAGCGGCTCGATGGGGATGCACTGGATGGAGAAATAGCCATTCAGACCATCGGAACGCCGAGAAGCACGGCATGGGATTTGGCCACATTCTTCATCAGACTGTGAGCGGAGGAATAGGCAGTGCCTGCAAATCCATTCGGCGTTTCTGCCTTTGGGGGCCTGCTTGAAGCGGACGATGCCCCAGAGGGAAGTCCTGATGGTGTCTTCGTCGATGATTTCTATCATGTTTTCGTGGGTTTATGCCCAGGGGTTGACACCCTGCCCAGGGGTTGACACCCCTGGTTAGTGTCGTGGCACCCCTACAGGGTTCTTTTGGATTTGCGTTTTTTAGGGGCTTTGCGCTCATAAGGCGTGGTGGTGATTTTGTACTCTGATGGCTTGATGCCTTTGCTATCAAAGGCAGCGACGATTTCATCAACGAGGTGGTCTTTCTTGGTTCTGATGGTTGCTTCGTAGATTAACGTGGTGTGGCGTTTAACGACGTTGTTTTTCCGAAGGATTGGCTGTAGGGCTTGCGAGCCGAAAGCAGCGTCGGTTTTGACGTGGATCTTGTAATACATGGTCTTAGCGTTTTGAAGGTTTGGAAACTTTGTGCATGGTCTTGATTTCGTAGTCTTCGCGAGAGACGTTGGCGCTGTCGGCTGCGTCGTCGACGACATCGAGGAGGCTGTCGAAATCCTTGGGGTTGATGGTGGCCGTGATGGTGAGGCCGGACACGCTGATGTTGCCGATATGAGCGGCAACGAGAGCGGGACGGATGGCGCGGTACGCGCTCGTCGAGTGGGTTTTGATGAGGATGGTTGTTTTCATNNGTATTGGCCGCTGGCGGGATGGTCGAGCTGGCCAGACCTGCAGAGGTCGGTGATGTATCGCTCAGCGGTCTTCTCGTTGATGCCAATGTCGGAGGCAGTCTTCAGGTAGGTGGGACGGTCGAATGACTCAGGCAAGGCGGCCAGGAAGGTCTGCATGTGGCTTTCGGTGCGCTGGCGGCGGTCTTGACGGAAGCGTCTTTCAGCCCTGCGAGGCAGGGCCTGAAAGACGGTGACGGTGTGCTGCAGCAGGACTTTGACCATCGCGAGAGCGGTGGCAAAGTCCGCGTCTGCGCAAAAGAGGACGGTTTCGGGACGCTGGCCAGCTTCGTTGCCGGAAGGCAGCGGGAAGGTGCCAGCGTCCATCTGACGGAGCACGGTCAGGATCATCGCGAAGCGAAAGAGGATGAGACCGAGGCGACGGACAGAGGCAATGATATCGTTGCCGAAGAGCGCAGCGTATTCGGCCTGTGTCTGTGAGAAGAAGGCGTTGAACTGGTGCTGCTGGTCGGTGGTGAGCGTGAAGCGAATCGTTTGGGCGGCAAGCAGCTTGTGGAACTGGTAGAAGTCCCTGCCGATTTCCTTGAAAAGCTCATCGGCGGTGGGACCATCAGAATCGTCAAACATGTCGTGCCACACGATTTCCGTGGGCATAACATAGAAGATGAAGCGACTGAAGAGACCGTTTTCGGCAGAGGGGATGAGATTGAAGACCTGTTCTGGCGTGCCTGAAAGGATGGCCGAGAACTTGGGCTTCAAAATCTCGACATACTCACGGTCTTTCTTTCGGAGATAGGAAATCGTTTCGTGATGAAACGCTTTCCTGAATCCGTCAGAATAGTTGCCGAGGTCTGAGTTGAAGGCGTTGGCCAAGGTGTCGCCTTCTGTCTCGAACAGAAGGCCGACACCGTTGTTTTGGTTGAGCGTCTGATAGACCACGGTGGCGGTGCTGTTGGCAGGGATAAACAAGGTGAGGAAGGGCGGCTCTTCCGGCTCTTTGCCTTCACCTTTCTTTTTGTCCAGGACATACTGCAGCTGTTCCTGTTTGTACTTCTCCATCGATTTGCGGTACTGCTCGCGCAGCTCCCGATGGAGCGGAGCGACAAGGTGGCGGCAAAGAGACAGCCTCCCCTTCCCTGCCGACGCGCTGGCAGTGACGTAAAGGAAGAGATTGGAGAAGACCTCACGGCGATCATATACGCCGTACACATTCGGCAGGCAGGCCGAAAAGACAGTGAGTGAGCCGAGGATGAGCAGATCTGCATCGACATCTGAAACGGCATCGGCCACGATGCGTTTCAGGATGTCGGGCAGCTGCTCACGGATGGACTGCGAGAAGGTGCCGACTGACACCGAATTTGATTGGCTCAAAGCATTTGAGCCTATCAAAGAGGTGTTTTTGGATGGGACGGGCTTCCTCACTTCCTCATCTTCCTCAACTTCCTCAACTTGATTTTGTGAGGAAGCAGGTGTTGGCATCGGCTTGTGGCCGATGCCAACACCGTGCGTTTGGGCGATGTGGAAGAGGGAAGCGATGGTGATTTCACGGCTGCCATCGCTTAGGCAGTGGGAATACTGGCGGTCGGCTTCGTTGTAGTCGTATTCAGGATTGAAGCGGCTGAGGCGGTGGAAGATGGCACGGCCATCTTCCCCGAGCTCAGCCACGAGAGCGAAGCCGATGGCCAGCCATTCCGAGTAAGTGGGCGTGATGTCGATGCCGGAGGCTTCGACAGCATCCACGACAGCGAGGATGGAGGGATTAATCCCCCGGTCTGCGACCACCCCCTTTGAAGGGGGATTGGACGACGGAGCCACGGATGGAGAAAGTGCAGCAGGCACTTTCTCCACCGGGGCGGAGTTCCAATCGGCAGGGTTGAAGACTTCGTTTTTCATAGCAACGAAGGATTGAGGTAGGCGGCTGAATCATGAGGAAGGAAACAGGCGCGGGAGATGTTACGACAATGCTTGTCGACTTCAACATTATAATGGTTGAAGATGTAGTTATAGAGGCTGGCGAAGAAACGGACCTGGTAGTCGCCGTAGGATTCGCCATCCTTGCCGTAACGGAAATAGGAGTCGTGGAAAGAGATGACCCATTTGAGGCCATCCCCGGAGGGGCTGCGGAACAGCAGCAGGGTCTCAAAGTACTGGTCATCCTTCAGGGCCTCAAAGACGGCTTCGACATCCTTCAGGTGGTCGAAGTCGAGGCATATCAGCCCTGAGTGCTGGATGATGGACTTATCTGTGCGTTCGGAGAAGATGCCGCTGAAGGTACAATAGTCAAACTTGGCAGATTTGTACTGGCGGCGATACCTCTCATCCTTGATGGCGCGGTACTCGTTTGTGCGGTCTTTGGCGTAGTCGCTGATGATGTAGTTGAAGACATCAATCAGGTTGACGACCTGGTAGGGATTCTTATTGGTGATGGGTCGCCTGTAGATGGAGAAGGACGGCATCTTGGATAGGTTACACGAGGGCGACGGTTTGACGGCGTAATTGTTTGGTGTGCCCCAAAAGTACATAGCGGGGGCATTGGATTTGTCTTTGTTCATGGTGTGTAGGTTTGATAGTGTGAATAGAGAAAGCGTTCAATGTCTTGACGCAGGAAATAGATCTTCTTTTTGACGCGGCAACACTTCAATTCATCTTCGGTACACCAGTCTTTGAGGGTGTTCCTTGTGATGTGAAGCATGCGAAGTAGGTCGGACATCTCAATCCAGTCGTAGAGGAGAGGAATGTCGTTGGGGGCTTCATTCGTCATCATCTTCAAAGTCTCCTTTCTCGACGGGCTTACGCTGTGAGAAGATTTCGGCGTCAAGGAGCGCGTTTCGTTCCTGGCGTGACATGTGACGGCTTGAAGCAATCCAAGCGTCAATTTCGGACTTTTTGAACCTAATACGGCGAGTTTTTTCATCCTTATAATAAGGGAAATAACCGAAGCGCTTCCAGCGGCGAACGGTTTGGTGGGAAGGATGGTCAGGATGGTAGGCGCACAATTCCTCGATGGTCATGTAGGTGTCTTGCCCAGTATCCTTTCCGCGAATGTCTTCGCAAATGGATTTAATCTCCGCGATGCCGTCGAGTATATTGGAAACGGCTTGCGGGAGTTCGTCAAATGTGATGGTGTCTAACATAGTATTTTCATTTTGTGCCAGGACCCATCTTCACGGTACCTATAAAGAAAAGCCCACGGCGGTTAATTCGTGGGCAAAAATGAGGAGTTGTGAGCGAAAAAACCGTGTACTACATATGTAGGTACATTCAAAAAAGTTCACTTTCGTATCCTCGTTTTCCATTACGAGAGGCCTGCTTTTTCTTTTGCTCATCAAGGGAATCGCCTTCTGTGAGCAGTTTCTCAGCAGTGGTTTTCATATCATCGAAAATTTTCAGAAAGTCTCTTTCTTTTGAACCAGAAAACATGTTGTTGGGGTTTTTGATCTTAGTATTGAAAAAGCGTCCTAAAGCGATGATGAAGTTCGCTTTGTTGGTTACATAGAGGCCGTTGTCCTCTTCGATGATGCGCAACTCGCAGCAGATACGCATGATTTTGACAAACTTGGTGATGTTATAATCACTGATGCGGTATTTGCTGCAGGGCATCATGTTCTCTTTCTTTTGGGAGATGCGCTTGATTTCGTTCTCGATGATCTTCGTCCAGTCACCCGAGGCCTCATGAATGGCATCCTGAAGGGTGTCAAGGACGATGAGATATTCATCTCTTGGCCGCTCCTTGGCTTTGAGCATCAGATGTTGGATGCTGATGAACTGGCGAGGCTCGTAGAGCTGAGCAAAGTAGGATTGCGCGACTGGATAGCCGAAGGAACTGGAGCCAGGGATGAGAGAAGACATCGAGCTGGCGGCGATATAGATGGGACGGAAGAAATCGGACAGACGAGTATCGAGCAGCTTTTTGAGGTTGCCGAGGTAATGACGGAGGTTTGGCGCTTCCTGATGGAAGGACAGCAGGAAATAGGTGAAAGCGAGACTGACGAGGGTGGAATAAGCGATGCCGTCGGTCATGGTCTCATAGGTGTCGCTGCGGGAGGTGTTCAGCTCAGGAGCCTCGAGGACTTCGAGGCAGATGCCATAGGCATCGTTGAAGGCTTTGAGGATGTCTTCGTCGAGGAGGTTGGAACTCTCTTTGACGGTGGCGTACAGGATTTGGTTAGGCAGGTTCTCGGAAAGGAAATCGGCCACGGACTTCCTTCTCTGGAAATGGAAATTTGATTGTGACATGGCAGATAAATTTTAGGAGGACGCGAAGCGCCTGTGTTGCATGTCACAATAATAGAGAAAGGGAAAATGATTGTTCAGAAGTGATAAGAGAATGGACAAGATGGACAGGAGAGGCGTGTCAACGGGCGTGTCAACGATGAGCAACAATTTTTAGGTCATTTGACCACGATTTTTCAAGTTTTTGAAAATCGGTTGACACGTGGTTGACACGGCAGGGGGACTTTCGGGCATCAAAAAACCCTAACTCGTTGATTTACAGAGTTAGGGGTTTTGAAAATTTGTACTCCCGCAGGGGGTCGAACCCTGGACACCCTGATTAAGAGTCAGGTGCTCTGCCTGCTGAGCTAATGGTGCATATTTAATTCTTTCGCTCATGCGCAAT
>DBXU01000009.1:0-13947 GCA_002310075.1 Bacteroidales bacterium UBA1204
ACCTCTTCCAAAGGCTCGATGGGATAATCCTCGTTGTGGACGATGCAGTCAGCGGCTTCGCTATTAGAGCGGTAACCGCACTCGGGACAGATGACGATAGTGTCCTCGCCAATGTCAGTGAGCAACATGAACTCATGCGAGATACGGCCACCCATCATGCCCGAGTCAGACTTGACGGCCACGACTTGAGGTACGCCAGCACGGGCGAAAATGCGGTCGTAGGCATGGTATGCCTTGGCGTAGTATTGCTCCAGATCCTCTTGTGAGGTATGGAAGCTATAGGCGTCCTTCATCGTGAACTCACGGGTACGGATCAAACCGCCGCGAGAACGAGGTTCATCGCGGAACTTGGTCTGAATCTGGTAGATCATGAAAGGATACTGCGTGTAGCTCTTCGCGGCATCGCGAGCCAGCTGCACAGCAGCTTCCTCATGGGTCATGCCCAACACCATGTCGATGCCGTTACGGTCCTTAAAACGGAGCAGCTCTGAGCCGATGCTGTTGTAACGACCCGACTCCTGCCACAGTGTACCCGGCATCACGACGGGGAACATGACTTCCTGACCGTCGATGCGGTCCATCTCCTCACGGATGATATTCTCGATCTTCTTAGCGATACGTTTGGCAGGCATAAAGAATGAAAACAAACCGGTTCCTACCGACTTGATGTAGCCGCCACGCACCATCAGCGCCTGACTGTCGAATACGCAGTCGGCCGGTGCCTTCTTGAAACGTTCGCCTAATAATGTTGCAACTTTCATATTTTTATTGATTTATTATTCTCGTTTTTCCGGGTGCAAAAGTACGGAATTTTTCGGTATGTTATAAAAAATCCCTCCGCCATCATGGCAGAGGGATTTTTCCAAGTTTTTCTTTTGGCAAACGATTTAAATCAATGCTGTATCATAACCTTTCTCGTCACCACCTTGCCACCGACGACATGGACAAAGTAGAGTCCAGACGGCAGATCGCTCACATCGACGGTGCGCTGGCCATCAACACTAAAGCTACGTACTCTAATACCTTGAGAATTGATGATGTGTACACTGGCCTTACCCTTTTCGTAATCCGTAGAAATGGTCATGTTGTTTCTCGCTGGATTAGGAGTAATAGTCACTTGGAACGGCTCAGCGTCAATATCAGGTTGTTCCGGAACTTCCGTCAAAATGTCGGTATTATGGCTATAAGTCACCAACTTACCTGAAACTCTTATAATTGGGTTATCTGAATTCTCACAGTTCGGGCAGTTGTTCTGACCACTTACGCAGTCAGGATAGTTGGGGTGACATTGGTCAACGTATGTTGGTTCAAACTCATAAAGCAGCTCTGCGCTGCCATCGGCAAGATAGTCGTCTAAACTGAAATTCCATACCATAGCGATGCTGCCAGGACACCAGCCACTGCGGGGATGTGTCCATGTGCCGTTTTGGGGCTGACAACCTGCCGGGTTAGGATTACAGATGCGCCATGGATGTTGGGTGTATACTATTGCATTGTTTATTTTAATGTTATGAGTAGCCTCGTAGAATTCAGCGGCGTTACCCGTATTGTAGGCACCAGCGCCAGTATTGCTCCAATTGTGTCCTGAACTCACAATACGTAAGTTGGCCTTCTCCACACAAGGGTCGAACCCGACCGTGCGTGTTGGTATGGGGCAAAGTTCAGCATAATCGCCAAATGCATAAGTTCCAAACCACAGTTCTTGCATGTCTACATAAGGATAGTCAGGAGTGCCTTTTCTGTATTCAAAGATTGCCGTGGGGGCAATGCCAGAGCCTCCATAACTCTCCAGATGCAAATCAAATTCAACGAGACCTTGCAGCAGCGTGGTGAAATCTGTCACATCTAGATTGTCTTCACATTCGACACCGAAAGGAGTGCAATAACGATAGAGTTCCACCCATTCGCCACGGTAGTTTTTCACACGACAATAGCTTACACGGTCGTATGGGTCGCAGTCACCGTTCACGCAGTTGTGCAAATAATGCATGCTGATGGAATCAAAGGCATTGACGTGAGTAGGGAAGGCGTATTCTCCATAGGTATCAAACTCAATCGGTGTGACCACCAGATCACCATTGAATGCCGTGACCGTTATGTCATCATAATTGGTAGTCACTTCAAAGGTATTGGAAGCTGTTGTAACTTTGCCTCCTGTTTGTGTAATGGAAACGGTCATGTTGTATGTACCTTCACCCGAAGGTGTCCAAGTGGTGTACCAATAACCATTGTCAGGGTTGTCAGGATAATCTGTCTTCAAATACAGCGACTGGCCGTCTACCTCGCATTTCACTTGTTCAAACTTAAGGACGTTGCCATGGTCGATATAAGCGCTCAACACGATCATGACAGGATTCTCGAAGTCGGGCATATACACTTTGGTTCCTTCGTAAGGACGACGGATGGTGATTTGGGGCTCATAATTCTCTGGGTTAGCCACATAGAAAGAACGGTTCACCGCTGGTGCTGGTTGCCATTGTGTGCCATCGCCAGACTGTGATGCCCTCACTTTCACAAGACCATCTTCACCTGTCAAGGTTAGTATGTTTCCGTCAATTGTGGCAGGGCCTTGTACAACTTCAAAGGTCACTGGAAGTCCTGAAGTAGAAGTGGCTTCCAAGGTTATGGGCGCATTATAAGACAACTGGTCGGGTATTTCGTTAAACTCGATGAACTGTGCTGCCAGTCCGCCAGGGAAATGACGCACAGTGAAATTGTCGAAACCACACCATCCGCTGTTAAGCATGAAGATGTGATGCCATGTTGCAGGGTCAAATTTGTCGCCACTGCCAGGGGTAAGACCTATATTGACACCTTGGCATTCTGGCACAGCTTCCCACTCGCCACCAGGTACGTCATACATCGCATACAAAGTGACGGCACCAGCTCCGCCATTGGCATCAAGGTCGATGGACACCTTATAGCGAGCCCAGTTTTTTTCTGTTATGCTAGGTGTAAAATTACATGCCGGAGTGTTGTTGGGCAACACCACGCCTTTGATGAAGAGGGGATCAGTGTCGCTACCAGTGAGCAGCATATAGATACCTCCATCGGGAGATGTGCTGGCAGGATCGGGAATGATAGGTTCGTAGAGGGCGTGATTAGGAGCTGCCTTGACAGGAGGCAAGACAGAACCATCGCCATTGCCATCATAGCCAATGCCGAAAAGGGTGCCCCACCATTGGCGCAACTGGTCGCATTCTATCTCTATGATACCACCATCCGAAAAATCAAAACCATATTGAGTAATATCATGGGTAGCAATGTCTCCAAAGCCTGTACCTGAGGCATGTGAAAACACACCTAAAGTTTCATCAGCAGTGGGTGTTTCGGGCGTGGTGCCCCAGTAATGGCCAAGATAATCGGTGTACATGGGACCCATGCTACCATTACCAGCGCTGTGTACACGGACATACCAACCGTCTTGACCGTTAAGGATTTGACCTTCACCATAATCGTTGAAGTCGAAGGTTTTTTCGACTTGGGCGTTCATTCCAAAAGAGAACACCAAAAGCATAAGGATTAAAGATAGTTTTTTCATGTCTTTGAATTTTAAATTATCATTACTCTAAATTTTAAACTCTATACTAAAACTCATTCCACCAAACCTTGGTCTGCCTCGTGTCGCCGTGCGACATGCGGGCAAGCTGTGTGGCATAGTTTTCATAATTGTATTCGATTTCCTTCTGTGGATACTCCATACGGAACGAGGTCAGCTTTGCATGATTGGTAGTGGTAGGCGTCGCCATCGTACGGCGTGCCAAAGCCCAAGCTTCCCAAGGCTGACGGAAAAGATTGAGCCAACGCTGTTGATAAATCATCTTCAGGTAAAACTCCGAACTACCGTCGTTTTCGGGATTCATCCATACAGCATTGTTCATCACGCTAGAAGCCATCTTATTACCCAAGGCCCAAATGTCGAGATTACCGATAAAGGAGGTGTACTGAGGATAGAAATAAGTCCAGCGGCTTGTGTTTTGAGGCATGTGTGCCCAGAAGAGGCAAGATTGATAAACCGCTTGATAGAGCATCTGATCGGCCTCCATAGTGGATAGGTTGATGCCACCGATGCCACGCAATCCAATTTCAGCTTTCATGAAGAGCACGTCGGCATAGGTCACAAAAATCTGAGGAACATATTTCTCGTCACGGGTGAGGTAGTAATTGAAGGGGGAGAAGAGGCACGATGGGCCCTTAAACGTGTAACTGCCATCACGGCTTTGGGCATAAGGCGAGCCGCCTTCGGTAGGTGTCTCCAAAGTGCGGATTTGAGGATAAGGCCTCCAAGCGCCATCGGGGAAGCTATCGTTCTTGTGACTTGTGTCGAAGAAGAGGAAGGCGCGATAGTCAAATATGCCACTTCCATCCATGTCGTCAGTCGAAGAGAGACAACTCCAAACCGTTTCGCCCATGCGAAGATGCTTGTGCTCGCGGAACGACCAGTTGACGTCCCAGCTCGTACCCAATACACTGGGCCACAAACAGATGCCTCCTCCTGTAGCAACACCTCCTGAAGAACTAAGCTTGGTATAGAAGAAGTTGTAAGCCCTTGTCAAATAAGGGTCGGCAAACTCAGGGTCTTTGTCATACATACGCAAGCCATGTCGCAGAATCAGCGAATTGGCAAACTCGGCCCAAAGCGTGTAGTCGTTGCTGAGTAATACGTCGTAGGGCAACTTGTAAAACTCGTTGCCATTAGCCGTGGTAGTGGAATCGGCATATAATATATTACGTGACCATTCCAGCTCTTCTAAAAGGGATTTGTAGATGCTTTCTTGGGTATCCCATTCGGGTTTCATAGTAGCTTGCGACGAAGGGTTCTCCCAAATGCGTCCTGCCTGTGTATAAGGCATGTCGCCGAAAATATCGGACACTTTGAAAGTCTGGTAAGCCTTCAGGATGTTGAGTTGGGCACGCGCTTTGTCACATACTGCGTCGTCACCCTGTTCCTCACAATAGACGTCAAAACGCCTTTCCAGCTCACGAAGGTTGGATAGCATAAGGTAATAATTCGACCAAAGTTCTGAGGTTCCTATCTGTGAGTTGCCCCAAGATTCAGAGGTCAAAGCGCCTAGTTCCGTTTCTGGATACCAAATCTCGTTTTGCAGATAGAACTGCTCGTTCATGCTCTGTTGCATCGAACCCACCACGCCGTTAAATAACGCTTCGATAGTCGTTCCCGTCGGTGAAAACGGATCTTGGTTCATCTCTTCGAAATTTTTGGTGCAGGAAACGAAAGCTAAAGTTGCTGCACAGATGATGAGAATATATCTTTTCATGATGATTCGATTTTAAAGATTGACTTTAAGTGTAAGCATAAACGACCGTGAGCCGGGGTAGGAGGCATACTCGAGGCCTTGGGCGTTGCCGGAGCCTTGAGTGCCTTCAGGATTGATATTGTCGGGCAGGGTCTTAAAGAAATAGAACAGGTCGCGTCCTACCAAGGAGATGGAGGCCTGCTTGAAGAGGTTTTGCTTGTCGAGCCACTTGCGCGGGAAGTCGTACGTCAGTGAAAGTTCACGCATCTTGATCCAAGTGTTATTCACGATACCTGGAGTACTAAGGATATTACCCCAACCACCAAAATTAGGCATATATTTGTATAGGTAGTGTACCACATGTTCGTTTTCAACCGCTTCGCCAGTTTCGGTATTGATGCAGTAACCAGGCAAGATGACACCATAGTTACCAAGCAGTTCTCCGTTTTCGTAGTATGGCAAGCCGTTGCCTTCACGTTCATAAAGCGTTGCCAAACTTTGACCTGTCTGCATACCCACCACGTAAGAGGCGCAATAAATCTGGCCGCCCAACTTGGCGTCAATCAAGGCGTATAGTGACCAGTTTTTATAAGAAGCTCTCAGGTTGACACCACCCGTTACCAAGGGGGCGCAGTTGCCAATCGGCACGCGGTTGTCGGTTTTCAGGTAAGTAGTACCCGTTTCATTAAGCAACGGCAACGGCTTGCCGTTTTCATCATAGAAAGGTCCTACGGTGGTGCCATCGGGCATGGTGTATTCATATACATAATCCCAACCATAGATGGTGCCGTACTCCTCCCCTTCTTCCACGGCAATGGCTGGACCGTTGGAGCCCCAGATTTCGGAAAGCAAGTACATGTTGGAACCCGCAAGGTCGACAATCTTGTTTTTGTTGCGTGCCAAATTCAATCCAACTTGTACGCCATAGTCCTTGCCTTGCGCAATATCGTATGTCATAATGGCTTCGATACCCTTGTTGGTCACCACACCCGTGTTGATAGTAACGTTGTTGGCACCCGATGAGGGAGCGAGCGGTGAGGAAAGGATCTGGTCCCAAGAATAGATGTCATAATAGGTGAAGTCCATGTTGAACCTTGCCCCCAGCCCGAGGTCGAAGCCAAGTTCATAGCTGCGTTGGCGCTGAGGCTTCAGCTCCAAAGGCGGTACAACGGTAGGCAAGGCGGCCGACAACTGATGGCCAAAAGAGCCCGTGTTGTAGGTGTAAGTCAACTGATACGGTTCAGTGTCGCTAGCGGTCTGTGCCCAAGAACCACGCAACTTCAAGTAGTTGACCGGGCCCCAGTTCCAATTCTTGAAGGCTGAAGTCGGTACAAAGCTCAAAGTGGCCGAAGGATAGAAATAAGAGTTGTTGGTAATCGGCAGTGTCGACGACCAGTCGTTACGTCCAGTGATATCCAAGAACAGCCAGTCGCTGTAGCTCATGTTGAAGAAGGCATACAGCGAGTTGACTTGTTTTTCCCACATTGACTCACCGAAGGTGCGCTCCGTGGCGTTGGAGTAGTTGTAAATGGTGTAAAGGTTGGCGTATGCCCATCTGCCCGATGAGCCGTTGATGCCGTCACGATAGCCATAATACTGCTCGCCACCTGCTGATAAACGCACATTGAACTTCGATCCAAAGATCTTATCCTTATAAGCTGTGAGCAAAAAATCCATGTCGCGAGTCACCGAGTTCGACTTGCTCTTCGAATAGTAACCGCCTGCCATGCCATCAAGGGTAGTGGGCTTGTGCTTGGTGGTATAGCTGTCGGCTGTCCAGTCTAAAGCCACCTTTGCGGAGGCGCTCAGCCAAGGTGTAACGTCGTACAACAGACGGACGGATCCATACATCTTGTCGCGATCAAGGGTGGTATTGTTGTTGTAGAACGTCCAAAACGTGCTATTGTAAATATACATGTAAGGATAGCCGTCAAACTGGTTCATCGTGCCGTCAGGGTTCTCGTAGGAAGAGACCTCAAGACCTTTCCAGCTGCGTGGCCAGCTATATAGCAAGCCCTTGTTAAAGTTGCTGTTCGACTCGCCAATTTCAGGCGAGTTGAGGCGGTAGTAGTCCAAATAATTGAACGACACATCGACTTTGATTTTCTCCGACACATTGATCATTGTCCCCACGTTGACCGTAGTCTGTCGAAGGTTACAGTTGTCGATGATGGCATCTGTGCGTGAGTCGGTGAAAGAGACACGGACACTACCGAAATTGCCTGCATTCTGGAAAGCCACGTTATGGTTCATCGTGTGGCCATTCTTGAATAGCATCTTCAAGTTGTCGGGCTGAGGGTCGTATTTTCTCACTACGCCATCCCACCAAAGGACGCTCTCGCCGTTCATTTCGGGACCCCAACTTTGGGCACCTCCATAATAACCGAAGGTTGTGTTGGTGGGTTCGCCAGCAGGGCCATTGTCGACGCTATAGATGCCCGGGTATTCATAAACCTGGTTACCATTCTCATCCGTCATACCTTCGATGGGAGTCAAGGTCGGTGTGTGGAAAGTGATAGGACCTCCAGCACCGTATTTGTTCTGCACCGAACGGTAGAGATAAGGTGTCGTGATCTTGAAACCTGCCGAATAGCTAATACCAAGGCCGCGTTGTTTCGAGCCTTTCTTGGTGGTGATGAGCACTACGCCGTTGCCGCCACGCGATCCGTAAAGAGCTGCTGCCGTGGGACCTTTCAGAATGTCAAGACTCTCGATATCTTCCTGGTTGATGTTGTTCAACGCTGTACCCCAGTCACGGCCGCCGCTCCATTCGGTAATACCTCCTTCGTTTGACATGGGCACACCGTCAACGACGATGAGAGGCTGGTTGTCGCCAAAGATGCTGTTATTACCACGAATGGTAATACGCGACGAACCACCGTCAACACCGTTGGGGTTAATGATTTGTACGCCTGCAGAGCGACCACTCAAGGCGCTGATGACGCTCCCCGAGCCCGACTTGGCAATCATTTCGCCACCGATTTCCTCAGTGGCATAACCCAATTCGCGCTTCTGACGCTTAATGCCGAGAGCAGTAACCACCACGTCGTCAAGCATCTGGGCGTCGGCCTCTAAAGTCACGTTGATTTTTGTCTTGCCTTTGATGGCAATTTCCTTTGTTTTATAGCCGACGAAACTAAACACCAACGTTGCATCGCGGTCAGCGTTGATGCTATAGTTGCCGTCAAAATCGGTCACGGTACCTTGTTGGCTTCCTTTCACCTGAATGGTGACTCCAGGTAGTCCTGTGCCGTCGTCGCTTGAAATGACCTTACCACTCACCAAAATGTTTTGTGCCAAGATGGTGAACGGACACATCATTAAGCCTACTAAGAATAATAATAGTATCTTTTTATTCATAATGGATGATTTAAATTTATCCTAACGGTATTTTTTTCAACACTTTGTAATATGGACCTGAGGGTTGCAGGAAACTTTGGAAATAAACCAATTCCTTCACATCAGCATGCAGATAGGTTTTTTGTTCTATTGATTCATAAACCTGCAGAAACAATTGCTTGTCCACCAGATATTTAATACGGCATACTGTGAGATGCGGCACAAAATTCTGCCGATCACGCATATAGCCAACGCTATCAAAGGCATCCAAAAGATCGGCTTCAAGGTCATACAATGCTTTGGGGGCCTCCTGCATACCCAGCCAAAGTACCCGAGGCACTCGGTTGCTTCCGAAAAGTCCCGTACGATTAAAGTCCATCGTGAAAGGTTGGTGGTTTTTTGCCACTTTCTGGCAAGCTTCTATAATGGCTGGAACATCCTGGTCGGCTGTCTCTCCAACAAATTTTAAAGTAAGATGTATCTGATTGGGTTTGCACCAATTGATATTCTTCTGTTCGTGTTGAAGCTTCTTCTGCAACTGTTGAACAAGCAGCGGGTATTCCGTTCCAGAAGGGATTGATATGGCTAAAAAAGTACGCTTCATACAAAAACGGATTAACGGATGATGCCAACAGGATAAATCTGATAGCTCTTGTCAAAATATGGAGAACGTTCGTAGAACCAGTTCAACATTTCGTATTGTGAAGGCTGTTTGTCTTTGTCATAAGAAGCTTTCCATGCGTTAAACTGCTCAGCAAGGAAAGGATCTGCTGCAAGCATCGCCTTTGCCATAGGTTCCATCTTATAGGTTTCGAAATACTCAACACGTTGCAGCACATTGTTGAAGAATCCCCATTCAAACAAAGAGCCTTGCATCTCTGGTTCCAATAGGTTCATCAACAATCGAATTCCGTTTTGCGAAGTCTTCACCACGGCCGATCCCTTAGGGAAGGTTACTTCTTTCGTGATTTCCTCGGTGTCGAAATGCGCCAAGCGGCAACGGCCTTCGGAAGGCATGGGCAAAAACGACACATTACTGAAACGATAGGTATTAACGGTAAGTGTTTTCTCTTCCTTTAGTTCATTAACTTTGAAGCCATGGGCTTTTACGATGTCTATAATTTCGTTGTATTGCGCAGGGATGATATATTCTTTTGGTACGGAAAGAGTCTTTGTTGGACGGGAGGAACGGATACGGCGTGTCGGGCGTGTTTCTGGTTTCGTGACATCATAGACATAATACTGACCCCCTGTAACCTCGCTCTGAACCAAGTCGAAATGATAACCCAAAAAGTCCTCCATGATGGTGTCGTTCAACTCCGATTCCATATTAATCGGCAATTCTTTCAGGCTTTGGTCGTTCTTTTTGGCCTGTTTGAGAACATTATTGAAGTTCTCCTTGTCGCCACGGATGATTTTCAAGGTCTCCTCAATCATATGATAGGTAGAAAACACACGGTCTTTATAGGGTTTCAACATATGTGTCTCCAATAAGACTCCAGGGCAATTGCGAGCAATCGTATACCCTTCAGAAAACATGGCAGAGAAGCTCCTGTCATAGAGCTGCCCGTTCGGATCGCCCCAGGGGTAAAACTCAACATAACGAGTGATGGGAAGGTCATGCTGTGCCATGGCAACGTTGATACTAGGTTCCCAGGTTTCGGTCAACCAACGGGTGATACCCGGGTCATAATTGCCGAAATTTTCTGTGGAATATGTTGTAACATACTGGTAGTCGGCTCCATCTGTTGCGTGGGTATCAAAGAAAAAATCGGGTTGCCATTTGTTGAAAAGTGCAACAAAGGCTCTCATTTCAGGAGCGTCAAGTTTTGTGTAATCGCGATTCAGGTTCAACCCTTGCGCGTTCACACGCCATCCCATTTGTTTCGGTCCGTTTTGGTTGATGCGATTGTAAGGTGAGAATTTTGCCAAGCCATCGGGACTCATCACAGGAATGAAAAGGAAAGAAAAATCGTTCAATAAAGCAGCATTATTGTTGTCGCTCAAAATGTTACGAATAAGCAAAAACATGGCATCCTTACCATTGGGTTCACCTGGATGGATGCATGATTGAACGAGTATGATGTCTTTACCTTTTTTATGAATCTTTTTCGGATTGGTGTAACCCTTTTCATCCACAATCAGCAAAGGTATTTCCCGGCCTTGTGACGTAACTCCTATGCTTTGGTAATGAACCTGCTTAAATTTCTTGGCAAGCCGTTTCGCATAAATAACGGTGTTTTCATAATCGTCTGTCTCCAAATAATTCGACTTTTCAAAAGTAGTCGTCAAATCATATTCTTTTTCAGTACAGGAAGCCATAAAAAACACGGCAAAAAAGAACAACAGAATTCTTTTCATAGGATTAGTATTAAAGAGACAAAAATAGGAATTTTATGAAGATTTGCTCCAAAGTGGTCAATTTTTCTTCATTTTCCGTCAAAAAAATGTATTTTAGCACACTCAAAAACATCAAAAATGAGCACATATTCTATAGGTATCGATATTGGAGGCACCAACACCGACATTGGCTTGGTGCGCGATGATGGCCGTTGCCTGGCCAAAAAGAATCTTCCGACCAACAAGTATTTTGATGCATCCATTTATGTGTCGGATATCTACGACCAGATTAAGGCCTTAATGGCTGACAATAACGTCACAATCATTGATGGCATCGGAATAGCAGCTCCAGCAGGTAATTACTATACAGGCTGCATTGAAAATGCCACCAATCTCAATTTCAAGGGCATTGTCGACTTGGCGGCTGCTTTTCGCTCGCATATTGACGTACCCGTAGTCGTTTCCAACGATGCCAATGCTGCAGCCTATGGTGAACTTGTCTATGGTGGAGCCAAAGGCATGAAGCATTTCATTATGTTCACACTCGGGACCGGTGTTGGCAGTGGTATTGTGGTTGACGGCAAACTCGTTCACGGCAAGACAGGAGGGGCCGGTGAGTTAGGCCATGCCATCTTGATACCGGAAGGACGTCCCTGCGGATGTGGACGAAAAGGTTGCTTAGAGACCTATACTTCAGCCACAGGCATCCGACGTACGGCATTAGAATTAATAGAATCCATGCCTGAATATGACGGCATTCTTCGCAAAGTCAACCCAGAAGAACTCACCAGCAAGATGGTGGGTGATGCTGCCCAGGCTGGCGACACACTAGCTTTAAAAGTGTTTGAAAAAACTGGCTATTGGTTGGGAATTGCCTTGGCTAATGCTGTTGCTTTCAGTGGTCCCGAAGCCATTTTCTTGATGGGGGGGCCTGTAAAAGCTGGCGAAGTATTGATGAAACCTGTGCGGGAGTCCTTTAAACAGCACTTGTGTTTTGTCTATGATGGAAGCGTTGAAGTGCGAGTTTCCGAATTGTCCGACAACGATGCTGCCATACTGGGTGCAGCAGCGCTGACTAAGGCATAAAGAATGAAGAAGTTATAAAGAAAAATGCCGCTTATTAGGCGGCATTTTTCTTTACTTATAGTATTTGTCCAAAAAATCCCCCGCTTCCTTCATGCCACCATCGCGTGCTTTCATCATCAGCATCTCGGCTTGTGTACGGTCTTGTTCCACTCCTTCTCCAGAATAGTATAATAAGCCTAAACGGTAAAGGGCGTTTGGAACGTTCTTTTCTGCTGCCTGGGTGTAGTAGGCGGCTGCTTTAGCATAGTCTTTCTCCACACCAATGCCATAACAATAGCAATCACCAACCTGTGAAAGAGCATAGGCATTGCCAGCCTCAGCAGCAGCTGTCCACCATTTGAGAGCCATTTTTTCGTCTTTTGTTGTCCCCATGCCATAAAAATAACAATTGCCCAGATTCAACATGGCTTGTTCTTCTTTGGCTTCTGCACCTTGTCTAAAATAACTGAAGGCTAAATCGTTATTTTGATTAACGGCGATACCGGAACGATAAAAGTTGCCGAGTGCATTAAAAGCGGGAGCACAGTTTTGTTCTGCTGCCTTTTTAAACCAATCCAAAGCCTGACGCTCGTTCTTTTCCACACCATAACCTTTTTCCAAACACATCCCATAGGCATATTGATAATCGGGATTACCTTGCTCCGCCTTGATTCGAATGGTGTCGACCATGGCTTTCATTTTTTCAGCCTTTGCGTTTTGGCTTGCTATAAGCTGACTGAAATCCAAAGGCTTACCATCTTCCATCTTCAAAACAGGTGTGTTTGGGTCAACTGTTTGACTCGGTGTGGAAGTTGTATTCGAAACTTGAGAAGTTGTCTGGGCTTCCGATGCAACCGTTACGTTTTGTGGAACAGGTGTTTCTTTCACCTGTTTCTGAGCCTTGTCATTGTTATTTCCACATGAAGCTACCAACAATGCGGTGGCGAATATCAAAAAGGATTTTTTCATTGGCTTCAATTTTTAAACTGCAAAAATACGGTTTTTATTTGATTTGGAAGCGAACGCCCAAATAAGCACGAATACCTGACAATGGTCCCCATACCATAGATGCGTCGAAGTCTTTGCTGGTGGGGTTTTCAGACGAGATGATGGGGTGATCCTGCTTGTAGTTAGTCAGGTTCTCACCGCCGACATAGAGTTCCCAGCATTTACCCAGCTTCTTGGTGACCTGTGCGTTCATGATGACATAAAAAGGCGAGCGTTCTATGTTCTGATGGAGGGCCACGGCGGTGGCGTTGCCATTCAAATTGGGTACTCGACTGTCGCCGTTGAACTGTGTCGTGAAATCGAACTGCCAAGTACCGGGGGCATACGACATCGTCACCAAACCTTTGTAGCGGTTGACAAAAGGCTTCTCGCGCAGCGTGTCGTTGATGGTCATCTTCACATCGTTGTAGCGGAAGGCCAAGGTCAGGTCGAAGTCCTTGAAGATCTCGCAGTTGGCCTCGATTTGGGCGCTGTTTGAGTACGACTTGCCGTTGAGGTTGTAGATGCGAATCTGATGGGCGTCAGCATCGCGGTCGAGGACGATCTGGTTGATGAAATCGGTACGGTAGAAGTCGGCTTGGAGGACAATCTCGCGCCAGCCGATGTCGATGCCTTTGGTCAGGTTAATGCCGTAGTTCCAGGCCTCTTCCATCTTGGGGGCGTCAATGAATCGGATCATCCTCGACGAAGCCAACATGGTGGAGTTCTCAGCCAAGATGTTGGGGGAGCGATAACCCTTACCTGCTGAAAGGCGTACGGCGAATTCATCGTGCGTTTTGAACCTCACATGCAGACGGGGTGTGTAAAGCATCTTTTGGTAATAGGTGTTATAGTCAGCACGGAAGCCAGCAATGATGTTCCAATGGTGGTCGTCAGTGAAATTGTATTCCACAAAGGCTCCCGGGACTTGTTCGACACGTTGGAAAGTGCTGTCGTT